>JAWWPV010000885.1:0-3287 GCA_033854775.1 Trebonia sp. | reverse complement strand
CGATCTTCAGACCAGGCGGCGGCGTCGACGGCACCGGGACGAGCAGCCAGTAGTAGGTCGCCGAGATCCGCAGGTCCACCGTCGAGTCGGCGTCCTTCAGCCGCTTGGCCGCCTGGGTGGCCTGCTGCGGCGGCAGTTCGAGTGCCGTGATCCGCTCCGGGGCCCCCGCCAGGTGATGCCAGGCCAGGTAGTGCCGGACCGCGTCGGCGAGCTCGTCGTACCGCTTGGCGTCGGCGGCCAGGAAGACCACCATGTTCCTGTTCAGCCGGTGCGCGGTTCCGCGCCCTTCGGTGGCCGTTTTCGCGAAGTGCCCTGCCGCGTCGTCGGCGTCCCCGCGCGCGTGCCGGAACTGCGGGTGCATGATGACCAGCCGCACCGAGGGGTCGTCAGGGATGTCGTCGCTCCGCTCGGGGCCTAGCTGGACGCGAGCGAACATGCCGCGCGCCGACGCCTCGCGCAACCGCAGCCGCCGCAGGATCTCCTCATCTGTCTCCCACGGCCGGTCCCTGAGCCGGTCGGCGTGCTCGCGCGCCATCTTCTGCACCGATGCCGTGACCGAGTACCAGTACCGCGCGCCTTCGGAGTACAGGTACGTCGCCTGGTCCGACAGCAGCGACAGCGCGTTCGCGAAGTTCCCGATCGTGTCCCCGGGCGTGGCGATGCCGAGCCAGATGTGCTGCCGCTCGATGCCCCGGTGCGCCGCCTTCAGGGTAGGCGCGGATCCGAGGAACACCGCCCGCGCCAGCCGCCTGGTGACCGCCCGCGAGCCCAGGGCCGTCCGCGACGCGTCGATCCGGGCCGGAGTCGACGACGAACCGTCGATGTCGGCGTCGATCACCGGCTTGAAGCTGTCCTCCAGGTACTGCGAGATCTCGGTCAGGACGTCGTCGGCGTCCAGTGGCACGCCGCCCGGCATGATCAGCGGCGCCTTGTCGTTCCCCGTCCACAGCGCGTGGATGACCGCGGACATCAGCCGCAGCACGCCCCGGGTCCGCTGGAACCTGTCCAGCGTCGACCAGTCCTGGTACAGCCGGTCGAACAGTTCCGGGTGGATCGGGTACGCCGACTTGATCCGCTCCTCGTACGACGACTCGCCCACCCCGGACGGGAACTCCGCGCGATTCCGGGCGTAGAAGTCGGTGAACACCCGGGCGACCGCGGCGATGTCCGCCTGGGCGTCCGCCCCCGGGGCATCGAATAGCCGCTGCCGCACGATCGCGAACGACTCGACAGGCGACGCCGGCCGCCACTGGTCCGCGATCCGGTGGATCACTTGCTGCAGCCGGGCCAGGGCCTGCGCCCCGTTGAGCCCGCCGATCTCGATGTCCGTCGCCCCCCGCTTGGCCTCCTCGGCGGTCGGCGTGGCCGACGATGCCGGGATCGACACCACGAGTAGCGCCCCCGGCACCGCCTTAACCACCTCGGTCAGCGTCTGCGCGAACGTGAACTGGGTGTCGAACGTCCCGCCTGCCAGGTCGTCGCGCCCGTAGAGCTGCCGCGCGTAGGCGACCCACTCGTCGATCAGGATCAGGCACGGCGCGTACCGCGAGATCAGGGTCCCGAGCGCGTCGGCCGGGTTGGACCGCGTCTCATCCGCTGACCGCACGATGTCGTACGCGCGCCGCGCCTCCGCGTCCCCGTCGGCGGCGTGCCCGAGCTGCCAGGCGAGCTCGCCCCAGAGCGTCTGCACCCGGGTCCCATCCGCCTTGACCGACGCCGCGCCGGCCTTGATGTGGTTGCCGACGAGCACCGCCCGCCGCACCACAGGCAGCGTCGCCCCGCCAAGCACGCGACGCACCTCGTCCGGGTACTCCGTAACCGGCGTGCCGGACATCAGGTGCCACAGCGCGAGCATCGAGTGTGTCTTGCCGCCGCCGAAGTTGGTCTGCAGGTTCCACACTGGCGAGGAGTTCCTGTCCCCGCCGATCCGCCGCGTCGCCGCGGCGAGCAGCTCCCGCAACCCGTTGGTCAGGTACGTGCGGCGGAAGAACTCCACCGGGTTCACGTACTCCGCTGACCCCTCGCCCCGCGCCACGTAGTGCAGGTCGGCTGCGAACTCCGCCCCCCGCATCGTGCCGTTCACCACGTCCTGGTGCGGCGTGATCACCTCACGCCACGGCTTGAGCCCGTGCCCCTCAACCCCGGTGACCACCTGTACGACCCGCTTGGTCTCGGACTTGAACGCGGCCGCCTGGGTGTCCCGCCGCAGTGTGCGCACCGCGTCCGCCTCGGCGGTCGCGTCCACCGCGGTAAGCAGCCGCTCCATCGTGTCAAGCGCCCGGTACGTGTCATCCGCGCTGAACGCCGCGCCGTGCGCCAGCTTGTTCCCGGTGTCCCGCAGTTCGCTCGCGAACGACTGCTCGGCGCGCGACAGCTTGTCGCGGAACATCCGGTTCTCGTCGGTGATCACGCTGAGCAGGAACCGCGGATCACTGGCGGAGCTAGTGAAGTGCGTCCTACGCCGCTGGTTGTTCCGCGCGTCGAGTACCTCTACCCAGTCGCGCCCCTGCGCGGCCGGGGCCATCACCGACTCGACAAACGGCTGAAGCCCCTGACCGAGAAGCTGCAGCCCCTGGTCGATCCGCTCCCGGTTACTCGTCGCCATCGTCATCGCTTCCGAACGTCAGCTGGAACTCGCTCTGTCCGTCCCCGACTCCGGCCCCGGTCGAGGCCCCCGCCGTGACCCTCCGCGACCCGTCCTCGATATCCGTCCACGACGTCCCGAGGTTGTTAAACAGCAGCGCGGTTTCCGCCCACCCCTTCTTCTCCGCGATGGAGTACAGCAGGTAGGCCAGCTCCCGCACATCGTCCAGGTCGATCCTCGGAACCTCCCGGCACGCCGCCATCAGCGCTGCCGCCCCATCGGCACCGTTCTCAGCCAGCTGCTTGGCCAGGTGTAGGCAGATCTCCCATTCCGACGTCCGCTCGTCTTTCCGCGGGTCATAAAAACCAGGAATATCCCGAACGGATTTTAGTTTCACCTTCCCGGCCCGTGACACCAGAACCCCGGCACGCTCCAGCCCGTCAACCCCGGTATCGACACCTCTTGCGAGGACGTCGGCGGTCCCGTACGGCCCGCTATCGAACCCGTACTGCTTAAACCACTCCACGCAGAACCGAGTATCCGCCGACACGTCCCCCTCAAGCTGCGACAGCTTCTCCTCAAGCACCTGATTGATCAGGGAGAGTGCGGCGCGGACCCGCATCGGGGTGCCATCGGGCTCGTTGACGCGTGCATACCTAGAGAAGACCGCCATGCCTGGGCCGATGGCCGCCTGTCGCAGGTC
>JAWWPV010000884.1:0-3114 GCA_033854775.1 Trebonia sp. | reverse complement strand
CGGACCACTTCGCCGTTGACGTACGGGTTCTCGATGAGTTCCCAGGCCATCCGGGCGTACTCGCCGGGACGGCCGAGCCGCTTCGGAAAGACCACGTCCTTGGCCAGGTGGGCTTTGAACTCCTCGGGACTGGAGCCATAGATGGGTGTGTCGATGAGCCCGGGCGCGCCGCCTGTCACGAGGGCCGACGCGCTGGTGTCGTTCATGTACTCGCCTTTCGTTCCGTTTTCGCCAGGAAGGCCTGGATCCTCGCCCGAGCCGTCGGCGTCTCGATGACGCGCAACTGGTTGGCGGTCTCGGCGGTCAATGCCTCCCGCAGCGTGCTGTGCCAGCCGTCGGCCAGCAGTCGCTTCGTGCCGGCACTCGCGGCTGCGGAGAGCGTGACCAGGCGGGCGAGCAGGGCCTCGCACTCGGCGTCCAGTCGGCTCTCGGGCACGACCGCGTTGACCAGGCCCCACGTCACCGCCGTCGCCGCGTCGACCCAGTCACCGAGCAGCGCGAGCTCGCGGGCCCGACGATCCCCCACGAGCCGGGGAAGCAGCCAGCTCGAGCCGGTGTCGAGCGAGAGCCCGATGTGCGTGAAGAGTTCAGCGAAACGCGACCGGTCCGACGCGATGACGAAATCGCAGAGCAGAGCCAGATTCGCACCTGATCCGCCGGCCAGGCCGTCGACCCTCGCGACGGTCGGCACGGGGAGATCATAAAGATCCAGCAACACCTCATTGCAGTCCTCGATGCGGTCAGCCAGCGGCTCCGGGTGGCCGATGAACCCGGAGACGTCGCTGCCGGCCGAGAAGACACCGGCAGCGCCACTGAGCAGCACGGCCCGATCGCCTTCGTCGGCACGCACCCGGGCGAACTCCTCACCCAGCTGCGCCCACATCGCGTCGGTAATCGCGTTCAGCTTGCCGGGCCGGTTCAGCACGATCGTCACGACGCCGTCGTGCCGCGACACGATGAGATCGCTCACCGGGAGGCCCCCACGACAGCGCGCCCGATGATCTCCTTCATGATCTGGGTGGTGCCGCCGTAGATTGTCTGGATGCGGGCGTCCAGGAAGGCGCGGGCGACCGGGTACTCGCGCATGTACCCATAGCCACCGTGCAACTGCAGGCAGCGGCCGACAACGTCCTGCTGCAGCTCGGTCATCCAGTATTTGGCCCTGGCGGCGTCCTCTGCCGTCACGTCGCCCCGGTCGAGACGGCTCACCAGGTGGTCTACGTACACCTGACCGATCTCGGTCGCCGTGGTCATCTCGGCGAACTCGAACCGCACGAACTGCTGGTCGGTGAGCGGGCCTCCGAATGCGGTGCGTTGCCGGCAGTAGTCGAGCGTCCATCCCAGCACCTCGCGGGCCCCGGCGATGGCGTTCACGGCCATCGACAACCGCTCCTGGACGAGGTTGCCCATGAGGAGCGTGAAACCAGCGCCCTCCTCGCCAAGCCGGTTAGCGACCGGAACCCGGGCGTCGGTGAAGAAGAGTTCGGCGGTGTCCTGGCTGCGCTGCCCGATCTTGTCGAGCTTCCGCCCGCGCTCGAAGCCCGCGGTGGGCTCCTCGACAACGAGGAGGCTCATGCCCTTGTGCCGCTGGGTCGGGTCCGTCTTCACGGCGAGCACCACGATGTCGGAGTTCAGGCCGTTCGTGACGAAGGTCTTCGAGCCGTTGACGACGTAGTGGTCACCGTCAAGACGAGCGGACGTGCGAATCGACGCCAGATCGGACCCGGCACCCGGCTCCGACATGGAGATCGCCCCCATCCGCTCACCGGTCACCATCCCGGGCAGCCAACGGCGGCGCTGCTCGTCGTTGGCCGCGGTGAGGAAATAGGGCAGCACGATGTCGTTGTGCAAGGTGATGCAGGTGCCGGACGCAATGACGTTCGCCCGCTGCAGCTCCTCGCTGATGACCACGTTGAAGCGAAAGTCGGGCTGGCCGGGCCCGCCGTGCTGCTCGGGGACGGCCATGCCAAGGAATCCCCGGGCGCCGGCTTCGGCGAACATGCTGCGATCCACTCGCCCGGCCTGCTCCCACGTGTCGTGGAAGGGCAGGATCTGCGTGGCGACGAAGGACCGGAATGCATCGCGAAACGAGTCGTGAATGTCGTCGAACAGCTCGCGCGTGGTCATCGCGCGGTCCATCCGCCATCGACGGCGATCGTCTGACCGGTGATGTAGCTGCTCAGGCCGCTGGCCAGCAACAAGAGCACGCCGTCGAGCTCGTCCAGCCGCCCGGGGCGGCCGATCGGCGCGTTCCGGCGCACGTACTCGGCGCCCTTGACGCTCCGCAAGAAGTCTCTGGTGAGGTCGCTTTCGAACCATCCGGGCGCGATCGCATTGACCCGGATGCCGTGGCGGGCCCACTCGCAGCCGAGCTGGCGGGTCAGTCCGACGACCCCCGCCTTCGCTGCGGTGTAGGCCGCGTGCGGGATCGGCGCCGCGGCCACGAGTCCGTACATCGAGGCCACGTTGATGATGCTGCCGCCAGCGCCGTCGATCATCGATCCGGCGAACGCCGCGGACATCGCGAACGTCGCGGTGAGGTTGACTGCGAGCGATTCTTCAAACGACGCAGCTGTGAGGTCGAGCGCGGGACGGGAAGTCGCGCCACCGGCGTTGTTCACGAGGACGAGGGGTGCGCCGCCCGGGTGCACGGTTTCGATCAGCCGTGCTATGTCAGTCGACGAGGTGACGTCACACCGGACTGCGGTCGCGTTGGGCACCTCCTCGGCGAGTTCGGCGAGCAGGTCCGCCCGCCGCGCCGCGGCGAACACGGTCGCGCCCGCGCTACCCAGAACGTGAACGAAGTGTCGACCCAGGCCCGAGGACGCGCCGGTCACGACGGCCGTCGTCCCGCTCAGGTCGAAGCCGGGGATCGGGCTGGCGTGCGGGGCGGCCGCGGCCATCAGTCGAGACGTTCGATGATCGTCGCATTGGCCATCCCGCCGCCCTCGCACATCGCCTGCAGCCCGTAGTGGCCGCCGACCCGCTCGAGTTCGCAGAGCAGCGTCGTCATCAGCTTCGCGCCCGACGCCCCGAGGGGGTGCCCGAGTGAGATCCCGCCGCCGTTCACGTTGAGCCGGTCCAGATCCGCCTTGGTGTCGTGCAACCAGGCCA
>JAWWPV010000883.1:0-4320 GCA_033854775.1 Trebonia sp. | reverse complement strand
GCAGGAGGGCGTCGTAGGCGGCGAGGGCGTCGTCGACGGCGGCCGGGTACGGGTGCTCGGGGGCGAGCCGGTAGTCGACGGAGATGACTTTGGCCTGCGTCCGCCTGCCGATCTGCGCGGCCAGGCCGGCGGCCTGGGAGGCGCCCCCCAGGACGTACACGCCGCCGTGGAAGTACAGGACGACGTGGCGCGGTTCGACTCCGTCGACGGTGACCTCGGCCGTCGGGACGCCGCCCAGCGCGGCCGTGGTCACGGTCACGTCTGCGGGCAGTGGCTGCCCGGATAGCAACTCGCCGAGCAGTCTCCGCTGCTCGCTGACGCTGCTGTCGGCGGGGAAGGCTGACTGTCGCAGGATCGCGTCGAGGGTCTCTGCCTGTTCGGTGCTCACGGAGGATCTCCCTTCGGTTGAGGTTGGTTCGGCAGCGCTCCCGGCGGGATCGCCGTGTCAATCGACTGCGGGAACTTCCTCCCGGGTGGCCGGCCGCTGTTAGCCTTGCTGCCAGGCAGGTTAGGAGGCCTCACCGGATTACGGTGATTCGCGCGACCGGAGCACCGCAGAACGGATCGGCCGTAGACAGGCGTGCACATGCAGGTTTGCGGCCACTTTTGCGCCGAGACCTTGGATTGCGCTAGTACGCGTGCCTGTGAAACCCGCCCGGGCGAGCGGTTACGTGCACGATCGTCCCTGAGCCTGACTGTCGTGCCTGACGATCGTGGCCCTCACGGTGAGCGGTGGTGATCTGTTTGTGGGGATTCGCGGTCCGGGGTGAGCTTTCGGAGCTCGATCAGGTCCAGGCCGAGCGCCTCGATCTCGGCTAGGACGCCGTATAGTGCTGACTGGTCCAGGAGCCCGGTGAGCATGGTGTGCGCGCCGTTCTGCTGCGCCGCCAGTGCCGGGAACG
Organism: Trebonia sp.; assembly: GCA_033854775.1. Lineage (GTDB taxonomy): Bacteria > Actinomycetota > Actinomycetes > Streptosporangiales > Streptosporangiaceae > Trebonia. Next base: position 3,418 of record JAWWPV010000883.1, on the reverse strand, counting down.
CGGACAGCATAATGGTGCCGAGGTGCCCGTTGATCCGGATCGTGTAGCGGGCGGGTGCCGGGTCCATGCGGTCATGGTCGAGGGCGGGCAGGTGACCCAGCATCACCAGGATCCGGCTAACGGAGGGCTAGCGCGCCCGGCCGGCCGCCGTCAGCAACCGCAGCTCCCGGGCGCGCCGCACGGCCGAGGACCGGTCACTGACCTGGAGCTTGGCGTAGATGTTGCGGACGTGCGCGCTGACAGTGTTCGGCGAGACGGACAGCTCGCCAGCGATCTCGGGCCGGGACAGGTTGGTCGGCAGGTACCGCAGCACCCTGAGCTCGGCCGGGCTGAGCTCCTCCGCCGGGGGCGATGAGGACTGCTCTTTCGCCGCCGGGGACGCGCCGTGCAGGACGTTGAGGATGTCGGTGAGCAGCGCGGCGTGCGGAGTCTCATGCCGTGGCAGCGCCTCGAGCAGCCCTGCTGAGCCGGTCATCGCGAACGGCAGGATCAGCCGGTCCGATTCAGCCAGGGCCAGCGCGCGTTCAGCCGCCTGGTTCGCCGCGCGCTGGTTTCCAAGTTCACGGTGGGTGAGCCCGGTCAGCAGGTGAGCCTCCGTGACCGTGGTGTAACCGAGGACCGGGGCCGTGCCATCCAAGACAGCGCGCAATGCGGCCAGGGCTCCGGCCGGATCGCCTTTCGCGAGGCAGATCACCGCGCGGGCGTTACGTAGCTCACCAGAGCTGGACCGCTCGCCGTCGAGCGCCGCGAGCGAGGCCCAGGCTTCGCCGGGGTGCCCGAGCCTGGCCTGGGTGGCGAGCAGCCAGCCGGTCATCTGGTTTGCCAGCGCCTGCGGTCCCTCCAGTCGCGATGCCAGGTCTTCGGCCGCGCGGAATTCTTCGAGCGCCTCGCGGTGGCGGCCGCGACCCGCGTGCAGCATCGCGGTCGTCTGGTGCAGCAGCAGCCTGATGTCCGGCCCGGTATCTGTTTGCAGGGCCTGTTCGGTGCGCCGCAACCACCGCTCGCCCTCGTCGAACTCACCCAGCCACACCATCGTGCCGGCCAGCGTCATCAGCGCGGGCGCGACGACGGGCTCCGTGCCCCAGCCGTACCGTTCGGCGAGCGCGATCGCCTCGCGGCAGCGCCGCTGCGTCGTGGCGAACGAATCGACCTTCGGCAGGTCGGCAGCATGGAAGATGTACGCGAAGCCGAGCTGCGCCAGGCAGCCGACCTCGACGTAGGGGCGGCCGACTTCCCTGGCCAGGGCGGCGCCCTCCTGCAGGTGAGGTTCGGCGTCTGGCAGCCCGAGCGTCCACGCTTCGGCGGTTCCCAGGTTCATCAGCGCTACCGCTCGCAGGTCGCTGCCCAGGGTGATGTCCTCGTTGGACTGCCCGGTGACCGGGGAGGCCAGAAATTTGACCTGCTCGATGACGCCGGCCAAGTCACCGCGCCGCCTGGCCAACGACAACTGCAGCGACGAGACCGCCACCCGCAGGCGGCGCCGGCGATCCGGCGGCGCCGCCTCGGCGTACGTCTCGGCGACCGCCAGGTGGGCTGCCGCCTCGTCCAGGCGTCCCTGGTTAAGATCAACCCCTGCGCGCACCAGGGCCAGCTCGGGGTGATCCCTGCCCGGCGGGAAGGCCCGCACCAGCGCTCGCATCGTCTGCGCCTGCCCGTCGAGCGTCAGGCTGAACGAGTGATCGGCGAGCAGTCGGGCCGCATCAGTCCAGTCCCCGGCCGCCTCTATGTGCCGGATGGCCTCGACCACCTGGCCGTGCAAGATGAACCATCCGGCGGCGCGCCGGTGCAGCGTCGGGACTTCTTCGGGCAGGGTCCTGCGCAACTCCAGCCGCAGCAGATCCGTGAACAGGTGGTGGTAGCGGAACCACGTGCGCTCGGGATCGAGCGATACGACGAACGCGTTCGCATCTTCGAGACTCAGCAGGATCCGCTCCGAGCCTGACCGGCCGGTCAGCAGATCCGCAAGCTCGCCGTTGACCTGGTCGAGCAGGGAGGTACGCAGCAGCAGGTCCTGGACGTCTTCCGGCTGGCGTTCGAGCATCTCCGCGATCAGGTACTCGGCAACCGTGCGGTCGCTGCCGGAAAATTCCGCGACGAACCTCTCCGGTGCGGGGTGACCGGCCAGGGCGAGCGCCGCGAGCCGCAGGCCCGCGGCCCACCCCTCGGTCCGCTGGTGCAGCAGCGCCACTCCGGCTGCGGACAGCTCGATGCCCGCGGCGTCGAGCAGCTCGCTGGTCTCGCGCTCGGAAAAGCGCAGGTCCGCCGCGCGGATCTCGGCTAGCTCGCCGGCCAGGCGCAGCTGGTGCAGGCCAAGCGGCAGATCGTGACGCGTGGTCAGTATCGCGTACACGTGCGGGGGGAGGTTCGTCAGCAGCCGGATCAGCTGAGTGAGTGCCTCTGGCGAGGTCAGCTCGTGGAGGTCATCAATAACCAACGTGATGTCGCTGCAAGCGTCGGTGAGCTCTGACAGTACCCGGTCGACCATTGCCGGCGCGTTGAAGTCAGGTGTCGCCGCTGGAAGTGCCGCGCCACCGTTCGGACTGGTGATGCGAGTGACCGCGTCGAGCAAGGCAAGCCAGAATTGCTGGGCGTCTTGCTGGTCGCGTTGCACCTGCAGCACGGCGAGTCGGTACTGCTGACCCGGACGGCCGGCCCAGGAGCGCAGCAGCGACGTCTTCCCGCTGCCGGCCGGAGCCGAAACGACCGTCACCTTCTTCGCCGCCGCGCGATCCAGGGCAGCGACAAGATCACCCCGGTCGATCAGCCGGGGAGTTGCTCGAGCCATTTTAAAAGGCCTGCCCTGATATCTACGCCGGACCCCCTAGCGTCGGCGGGCACAATCCTCCCGCCTTCCCTCTCTTTACCAGGCCAGCGCGCGTACCGTCAAAACGGCGCGCGACCCCCGGTTCTGCGGCACTCTCATGCGGGCGCCGCCGACATCGGTCAGGCCGCCTGGTGCCGGGCATGGCCGGATCCCAAGCATGCCCGCCCGGGTGGTCCTTGGTCGCCGACAGCCGACGTGCGCATCATCGTGTGGTAATGCTGCGAGAAGTTGCCGTTCTCATGACCAGTGCTAGCGCCCGGCTCGCTCGCTCTGGGGCCTGTTGCTCCTGGTCAAGGCGGCGGGCTGCAGAGGTCACGACCATTGAGACTTTCGGTCCCCGGGTCTGGTCGCTTCAATGACGATCAGTCCCAGTGCGTCATCCACGAGCGATACCGGGACCCCGAGGCGGTCATCGAGCACGGTGCACACGTTGGCCACCTCATGGAGGCGATCTTTGCGACAGGATCGGTTTCCAGCGAACTCCTTGGTGAGCCGAGCGCCGAGCTCACCGCGATCATGGCAGGCAGCGGAGTCCGTCTCTTTAGGCCCCTCCTGTCCCTTTAGAGACCGCCGCCGGCTTCGACGAGCCTGGTC
>JAWWPV010000882.1:0-9159 GCA_033854775.1 Trebonia sp. | reverse complement strand
CCGCCCGCAGGAGGTCGGACACGCGCACCCCCGGGCGGACCGCGCCGACCATCGTCGCCGTCGCCGCGGCGGCGACCTCCGCGTAGCGGCGGTCCTCCGGGCGCAGCGGCCCCACCCCGATCAGCCGCAGGATGTCGGACACGTACCCATCGCTCGCGGCGCCGCCGTCGATGAACACGACGTCCCCGGCGGTGATCCGGCGATCCGAGGCGGGGGTGTCGACGAGCGGATAGCGCTCGCGCCCGGACACGCTGTTGACGAACACCGGGCGCGTGCCGGCCGTGCTCCCCGTCGAGTACATCGTCGTGGCGATGATCGACACCAGTTCCTTCTCGGTCATCCCGGGCTTCGCCGCGTCGAGCGCGGCCTGGTATCCCGCGGCCGCCGAGGCCACCGCACGCCGTACCCGGCCGATCTCAGCCGGGCTCTTCACCATCCGCAGCGCGTGGATGAGCGGGCTCGCGTCCCGCGGCCCGGGATCGCTGGCCAGCCGCAGCAGGTCAGCCGCGATGAACTGGGGCACGTTCATGATGCTGCCCGGCCCGTACTCGACACCGACCGCCCCGGCCGCCACGCCCAGCTCGGCCAGGTGCCCGGCGACCAGGGCCGGCAGCGACTCCATGTCGGTGTAGCCGACGGTCCGGGTCCACGCGGTGCCGGCCGCGCAGCCGCCGTCGAACACCGAGCCGAACAGCGCCGCGTCGCGGGGATCCCGCGTGGCGACGAGCACGGTCGGCAGCCACCGCCCGACCGCCCACACGACCGAGTTGTACCCCGACAGGTAACGGACCGCTTCCTCTTGCGTGAGGATCAGTGCCTCGAACCCGTTCTCGTCCATGAGGGCGGCCAGGCGCTGGTACCGGCACTGGTACTCCGGCATCGGGAAGTCGGGTGCCAGCGGTGCCCGCTCCCCGAGGTCGAAGCCCTGACCGTCCAGACCGCCGATAAGTTTTAGAGCGGCGTCGAAGTTCATGGCTTTCAGCTTTACCCGGTCCGTGGCGGGGCGGGCCGCCTCACCGGAAGTGGCTCATTCGGACTCGATCGAGACGGCACCGGCCGGCTCACGGTCCGGGCCTGCTTTGGAGCGCAGGCTCACGAACCACCAGACCGTGCCGACGACGAGCGTCGCGAGGCCGAGGACCTCGATGACCGGCAGTGCGCCGAGGTTGGGGTTGGTGGCCTCACGCGGCCACGCGGCGTCGATGAGCACGAAGACCATCCAGGCCAGCGCCACCAGCGTGACCGGCATGCCCCAGCGGCGCAGGTTGAATTTCGATTCTGCCTTCGGCCAGCCCTGGAAGCGGCGGAGCAGCAGTGAGCCGAGCACCAGGATGTACGGGATGACGATCATCCCGGTGATCGCGGCCACGATGACCGGGATCCGCTTGATGAACAGGAGCGGGAGCAGCGACAGGACGACCGCGACCACGATGGTGCCGTAGGGCTCGTCGGTGCGCCGGGACAGTGCGGTCAGGAACCTTCTGCCCGGCAGCTGGCCGTTCCGCGCCATGCCGTAGATCGTCCGCACGATCGTGGCGAGCGTGGCGATGGCCGTGCTGAACACCGAGATCAGCGCGCCGACGAGGAACAGCTTCGCGAAGCCCGACCCCAGGTCGGCGGTCAGGACCGACGGGATCAGGTCAGGGTTCCCCATCGCGTCCTTGACGTTCGGCAGGGAAAGGATCAGCGCCAGGTCGAAGATGAACAGCACCAGGGCCGTGCCGCCCAGGCCGGCGATGATCGCCTGGCTGGGCTTGATGCGCGACTGCCTGGTCTCTTCCGCGAACGCGCCGGCGGTCTCGAAACCGACCAGCTGCGTGACCACCAGGGCGACCACGACGAGGAACGGCACGATGTAGCTGCCGTGGCCCTGGACACCGCCAGTGGTGCCCAGCACGGACAGCGGCTGGTGGTTATGGAACAGGAGCCCGATCGCGGCGCCGAGCAGGACCACGATCTCGAGCACGACGCCGATGCTGTTCAGCAGCGCCACCACGCGCACGCTGGTGAGCATCACCAGCGCGGCCACGATGGTGGTGATGGCCGCGATGATGACCTCGGAGCTGAGGGTGACCTTCAGGCTGGTGAACAGGCCAGCCAGCACGACGTTCATCACGGTGCCGACGGCGGGCATCACGAGCACGATCGCGACCACGTAGAACAGGCCAGTCATCCAGCCGACGTACTCACCGCCGAGCTGGCGGGCCCACTGGTAGATACCGCCGGTCAGCGGGTAGTGGGAGCTGAGCTCGGCCCAGACGAAGGCCACCACCAGCTGGAGCAGGAAGATGATCGGGATGGCCCAGATGAACGCCGGCCCGCCGAAGGCCAGGGTGGCCCCGGTGATCAGCAGGGCACCCGTGGTCGGGCCCTGGAAGGCCACGGCGAACAGTGAGCCGGTGACGAATCCGAGCGCGCGCTTGAACTTCGGCTCGACCCCGAACTGGCGCAGGTAGTCGCTGTCGGTGGCGTTGGCCTCGGCGCCGTCGGCGCCGGGTCTGGTTGTGGTCATCGGAGCCCCATCGTTCGAGCGGACAACACGATGGGGGCATCATAGGGAGCCTGGTTCGAAAAACACAACAGTTTCACGTTACTGATGCGTAAATCGGTTTCATCTGCGCAGCGGCGGTCGAATCTCGACCCGTCAGGCGATCTCCCACTCGTAAGAGAACTTCACGACCTTCAAGATGATCGAGGTCTCGAGGTTCGTCACTCCCGAGAGGGCACCCAGTCGCTTGGTCACGAAGTCGAGCAGGTGCCCCTGGTCGGCGAAGAACGCCTCGACCAGAAGCTCATAGCGGCCGACCGACATCCCCACATAACGAACCTCGGGGTAGGTCTTGATCGTCTCGGCGACGGCATGCATGGCCGGGAGGTCGACCGACACCCCCAGGATGGCTGACAGCGTCGCGCCTGCGGCCTCCGGGGAGGGCACCGCCACGATGGTCATGAGCTTCTCGTCGAGCAGATGGGCGATGCGCTTGCGGACGGTGGTCTCGGTGACGTCCAGGGCGCGCGCCACCTCGGTGTTGCTGAGCCGGCCGTTGGCCTGCAGCATCTTGATGATCCGACGGTCGAGTTCGTCGACGCGGCGCGGTGCGCCGATCCCCGTTGGCTGGGCCGCGGCCGGCGCTGGCACGGCCGACTTCCCGGACTTCTCAGGCACTAGCCCTCCGTTCGAAATCTGATAATATCCGACGAAGATTGATCGATGGTCGAACCAGTTCAAAGTTTTTGAGCTGATATTCGTTGCTGACCGTGGGACCACCTTCGGCCAGCCTCATTTTATGGTGGACAGGAGCGAACGCGTGGACGACGAGGGGCTCGCCGCCTTGCGCGACGAACTGACCCGCGGAGGCGTCCGCTACCTCTTCGGCTCGTACCTGGACATGCACGGGGTACCCAAGTCCAAGTGCGTCCCCGTCAGTCACCTGGCCGACATGGCGGCCGGGTCCGAGCTCTACACCGTCGGCGCACTCGAAGGCATGGGAGAGCTCGGGCCGAACGAGGACGAGTGTGTCGCGATCCCCGATCTTGGCGCCCTGACCGTGCTGCCGTGGGACCGCCGGTACGCGGTCGCGCCCGCGAACCTCCGGCTGCGCGGCCAGCCGTACTCCCATGACTTCCGGGGCCTGCTGCAGAACCAGCTCGCTGAGGCGGCCACGCTCGGCTACCGGGTGAATATGGGCGTTGAGCCCGAGCTCTACGTGCTGCGCCGCGAGGGCGGAGACTGGGTGCCGTGGATCGCCGAGGACATGGCCAACGCCCCGACCCGCGGGTACGACCTCGAGACAACGATCCTGGCCGACGCGTTCCTCGAGCCCATGGTCAGCTACATCAACCAGCTCGGCTGGGACGTCTACTCGTTCGACCATGAGGGTGGCGACGGGCAGTACGAGTTCGACTTCGGTTATACCGACGCGCTGGCCATGGCCGATCGCATGGTCATCTTCCGGCTGATGGCCAAGCACGTCGCCCGCTCGCTCGGCTGCATCGCATCGTTCATGCCCAAGCCGACCCAGAAGGCCTTCGGGTCCGGGGCGCACCTCAACATCAGCCTGGCCGATGACTCCGGGCGCAACCTGTTTGAGGGGGCGGGCGCGGGCGGCAACGGCGGCGGGCTGACGCAGGCCGAGGCGGATTACAGCGAACTCGCCTACCAGTTCACCGCCGGAATCCTCGAACACGCCGGGGCGCTGACGGCGGTGCTCGCCCCGACCGTCAATTCCTACAAGCGACTGCTGCCCATCGGGCTGATGAACGAGATCTCGTGGGCGCCGGTGTTCCGCGCGTACGGGCACAACAACCGCACGCTGATGCTGAGGTTGCCCGCCAACCGGCGGTGCGTCGAGGTGCGGGTCGCCGACAGTGCCGCGAACACCTACCTCGGCACCGCGCTGGCCATCGCCGCCGGGCTCGACGGAATCCGCCGCAACCTCAAGCCCGGCGACCCGGTCAACATCGACACCTATCAGGCGACGCCCGAGCAACTGGCCGCAGGCTCCATCGAGCGCCTGCCGTCCACCCTGGGCGAGGCGATCGAGGAGTTCGCCCGCAGCGACTTCGCCCGCGAGATCCTGGGCGACGAGGTACACCGGTCGTTCACCGAGCTGAAGCGGGCCGAGTGGCTGACCTACAACACGGTCGTCGGGCAGTGGGAGAAGGACACCTACCTGCAACTGTGGTAGCCGCGGCGGGTCACGCTTGGCGGCGGTAGCGGTCCAGGAACCTGCGGATCTCGGCGCTGACCTCACGATCCTCGGGGCTGGCGGATCAGCCAGCAGGAAGGTAGGAGGGAACCAGGACACCGCAGCCCGGGTCGTGCCGACATTCCCGATGAGGCCTTTCTGTAGCGTCAGCCGGCCAACCCTGTTGGCGCCGGCTGCGGTGCAAGGCATTCCTCAGCCAGTGCCCGGAGTGCCGAACCAGGTGGTGAGGGCCTGGCGCAGCCCGTCGTTGCCCGGGGTGGCCGGGGAGGCGGCCCAGGCCACGTACCCGTCGGGCCGGAGGAGAAGGGCGGCGGCGGGGGGTGCGGCGGCGTGCGCGGTGACGATGTCCACCCGGTCCTTCCAGCCGTGCCCGTTCCCGGCGAATGTGCTCTTCTCGGTGAGGTCGAGCAGGACGCCGCGGGCCGGGTGCATGAGTTCAGCGATGCTGGAGGCACCTGCCGGGGTGGTCAGCGCCAGGTCTGGCGCCCAGCGGCCGGCGAGCGGGTGCGGGTCGGCGGTGCCTGTGTCATAGCGGGTGTCGAGCGCGTACATGAGATTGAGGAGGTGGCGCAGTGGCTGCTCGTATTGGAGCAGCTGGCCGAGCACCTCGCGGAGCGCGGCCACCCGGCCGTCTGCCCCCGAGCCCATCAGCGCGCCCTGGGCCCGGGTGTGCATGAGCACTCGTGCACCCTCGGCGTGCCGCTCGGTGTGGTAGGTGTCGAGGAGGCCCGGCGGCGCCCAGCCCCGGACCTCGGCGGCGAGCTTCCAGCCGAGGTTGACCGCGTCCTGCAGGCCGGTGTTCAGTCCCGGCCCTCCGGCGGGCAGGTGAATGTGCGCGGCGTCGCCGGCCAGCAGCACGCGTCCGGCGCGGTATTGCGCGGCCTGCCGGCTGGCGTCGGTAAACCGCGACACCCATCTCGTCCCGCTGATGGGCAGGTCCTGGCCGTTCACCCGGCGGATGCTGGCGCGCAGTTCGCCGAGCGTCATCGGGGCGTCCCGGTCCAGGCCGTCCGGGTAGGGCTCGGTGGTGATCACGCGGTAGAACCCCGAGCCGAGGGGAATGAGGGGAACCCGCACATCGGGCAGATCGGAGGGCGTCACGCCTGCTTCCAGCGTGACGTCGCCGAGGCGCAGCAGGAAGGTCGGCGGGATGCCGGGGAACTCGATCCCGGCCTGCTTGCGGACCACGCTGGTGCCGCCGTCACAGCCGGCCACGTACCTGGCTCGCAGCTCGCCGTGTCCTTGTGGGCCATTGAACTGGACATTCACGCCTTCAGCGTCTTGGTGCATTCCGGTGAGCTCGTGACCGCGCCGGATCGGGACGCCGAGCTCACGCGCATACTCGTTCAGGACTTCCTCGGTGGCCGCCTGCTGGATGAACAGAGCGCGCAAGCCGAGGTCGCCGACCTTCTGCAAGTCCAGCGGGATCAAGGCGAAGTGCGCGGCGTTCGGCACCGCGGCGGCGGCGCGGGCATGGAAGCGGCCGAGCAGGCCGCGGTAGTCGAGGGTGTCCACCGATCGCCCGACGAGCGCAAGCGCCTTGGATAGGCCCGTGGGCTCAGGCAGCCGTTCCAGTACTACCGGGCGCACTCCGGCCAGGTGCAGCTCGCAGGCCAGCATGAGGCCGGTCGGCCCGGCCCCGGCGATGACGACATCAGCGTCCACTGGCGATCTCCTTGTCTCGCGCCGAGGGGTATGGCCCGGCCGCGGGCTCCGCCACGTACGGGACGGGCAGGCCAGCGGCGACGTGCCGCAGGACCTCCTGGAGTACCTCGGGGAACGGAGCGCCTGACTCGCTGGTGCGCCAATGATCGAAGGCGGTCTGGGTCGCGCTGACGACCACGCTGGCGACCAGGCGCGGATACAGATCACGCTCGGGGTCGGTGCCGGTCCGCTCGGCGATCGCGGCGGTCAGCGCGGCCTCGATGGCTGAGTGCAGCCTCCGCTGCGCCGCGGCGAGTTCCGGTGGAAACGCGATCGACCGCGCGTCCGCGTGGGGCACCTCGCCACCGCCCGCGAACTGCTCGGACACCGCGTGAGCCAGCGCCTCCCACAGGCTCTCACCGTCCGGCCTGCCGGCTAGCGCGGACACCATCCGCGCTCCGCGGTCCTCACCGACCGACAGCAGCGCCTCTTCCTTGCCAGAGAAGTAGTTATTGAACGTGCGCGCAGACACGCCGGCCGCGGCGGCGATGTCCTCCACCCGGGCGTGCGCATAGCCACGTTCGATGATCAACTGCCAGGCCGCCCGGCCCAGCGCCGCGCGGGTCGCCAGCTTCTTGCGCTCCCGCAGCCCCGTCAGTTCCTCCGGCATGAGCAGACGGTAACGTAAACTTGCCGAAAGCCGCAATATTTCTTGTCTATGCAAATTTTTCGGCGGTGGCGGTATCAGAAGGCTCTGGCGCCAGCGTCACGACGGCCGTGACCGGGCGGGGGGTCGCGGCCCTAGCCAGCGGGCGCGGCTCCTGGGATCGGGTCGGACCAGCTGGAACGCACAGCGCGGCCGGGCCACTTGCAAATGCGGCAACAGCCGCTGCCAGGAATGACCCTCCAGGAAGGCCGGGTAGTGACCAGGCAGCAAAAGTCACGGGAGCGGTTAGGCGGGGATTTGCCCACGCGACAGGCTGACTAGCGTCGATTCAGCGCCTTGAATCCGGTGTCCTGCCATCAGCCCCAGCCAGGGAAACATGCCCGATCCGAATACACATACGGCGGCCCAAGCGGCCGCCGTTACTGCACTTTCCTGCTGTACTCGCTGCCCGGACTTTCGAATTTCACTTCCGACCAGTGGAGCTAAGCAGGCTCGCACCGCTGACCTCTTGCATGCCATCAGGCGGCTGCACGTCCACCGCAGTGTCTCTGTGCAGGTCACCGTCCTCCCGCGTCCCTGCCAGGCCACCGCGGTCCCGGCCAGTTGCTGTACTTTCCTGCTGTACTGCTGCCATACCAGCGGCTAACCCCGCCACGTTACCTAACAGGTGCGTGACCAGGTACAACCCCGTTTGAGGCTACCGCCGTGCTGTGCAGAGAAACAGGGAACCGCCGAGGCTAAGCGGAGGCCCCAGGGCTTCGCGTGCGGCCCCTCTCCCCCACTGGCGGAAGTCGCGAGAGCTCCGCTGCTGCACGTCACTGCCCTCGCCACGGCTGACGGCGCGTCCAGACCCTGGCGAACATCCGATTCTGCCGAATAGCGCGCGTTGCAGCCTCGCATGGTTATCCGCTGATCCGTATATCCCGCTGGCCGGTGACGATCAGCGGCGACACGGTCCTCCTTTAGCCAGGGCGCCTGCCGAATCTGCCGTTCAGGTCGGAGGCGTGTCCGCACATTGGCGGCGAGCGCAGATTCACCATTATGGAGGGGGCGACACCCACATTCATGCCCGACTGCGATGTGGTCGTGATCGCGGACTGGTGCGGGAAGAGGCTTGACCAGCGTGAGCTACTCGGTTTGCAAAACCTGTGCTGGAGACCGCCGCGCACCTAGCCGGGATGCGATGGCGGTCAGAACGGTGACCGCAAGCAGGGTTGCCAGGAAGACCCCAGCGAGCTGCCATGCGGGGGGCACGGCCAGGGGAGTACCTGAAGCGAGGAGGTGGTACACCGCTATGCCCAGTGGTATCCCGATGATGGCGCCGGGCAGGGCAGGGAGCAGCGCTGCCATCGAGAGACCAGCGGTCACTTGTCCGGCCGTTGCTCCGAGCGCTCGTTCCAAGGCGGAGGAGAACCTGCCGTCGGCAGCGGTCGCCCAGCCGATGAAGGTCGTGTTCACAGCGGCAAGGATGACCAGCATCACGGTGATGATGACCGTCAGCTCGTTGAAGCGGTCAAGTTTCAGGTTGCTGATGGTGAGGTTGGCGATTGGGGTATGGGCATGGCTGGCGAGGATGGCAACGATGCCCGTGACGGTGGTGGTGATGCTGGCGGTGTTGAGGACAGCGCGTCGCGGCCGGCGTGAGAGCTGACGCAAGGCCAGGAGAAGTGGCACGGGCAGGCGCGCGGAAACGGCGATGACCAGTGGTCTGCGGGAAGGGACGCGTGGTGCGTCCGCGAGAGCGGAGACGGTGCTGGTGCGTGCGGCCCGGATGGCGGGAACGAGTGATGAGATAGCGGCGACCGCCAGGGCAATCACTGCGATGATGATGACGGCCGGCACGCTGATCGACGGCGCACCGGGCGCACCGACCAGGCCGGCCCCTGTGCCTGTGAGCAGGGGTGTGATCAACCATCCTGCAAGCAGACCGGCCGCGGCGGCACCCACGGCCAGCGTGAGCTGCTCCACGAGGAGCACGACCGCGACCGTTGCCGGGGTGGCACCAACGGCTTTGAGCAGGCCTACTCGCTTCGACTGCTCGGTCATCCGCCGGCCGGCGAGGACGCCGAGACCGGCGAGGGCGAGGAGGCCGAGCAGCCATCCCCCGACTCCCAGGGCCACCTGCTCGATCCCGATCAG
>JAWWPV010000881.1:0-3425 GCA_033854775.1 Trebonia sp. | reverse complement strand
CTCGGCACCGCGGAAGCGACGGACGTCGACCTCGGCGGGCTTGCCGCCAGGGCCACGCCGAGCGGGACCGGCTCCGCGCGCGGCTTGACGAATCGACCGCGCTGATCGACCCCAAGCGGCCGGCCATGGACGTGGCCAGGGAGCTGGTCAGGGACCATCCGGACCGGGCTGGCGTGATCTCGTCGGCCACGTACTGGACGGAGCGGGCGATCTCGTTCACGCGGGAACGCGACCTGATGCCGGTGGACGACGGCGTGTGCCTCGTCGGCGAGGCACCGGAGTCGCGGCGCTGGGCGATGGCGATGATCTCGACGAACGCGCCGGCCGAGCCCGACGCGCCGTCCTGGTACTGGATCACCCCGCCGGACGAGGCCTGGCCAGCGGAGGAGATCGAGGCGTGGCTTGAGGTGTTCAGCGCGAGCACGCTGCCGGCGATCACGGTGCACGAGGTCGCCCCCGGGCACTTCTCCCATCACCAGGCGCTGCGCAGGGCGCGCGGCGACGTGCGGCGCACGCTGTTCTCGAGCGCCTTCGTCGAGGGGTGGGCGCACTACGCCGAGGAGCTGTCCGTCGAGGAGGGGTTCCTCGGCGACGATCCCCGCTTCGCGGTCGGGGTCTGGCTTGAGGCCCTCGTCCGGGTGACCCGGCTGGCGTGCGCGCTCGGCGTGCACACGGCTGGGTGGACGGTCCAGGAGGCGACCGCGCGGTTCGAGGCGGACACCCACCTGGCGGGGTCGGCGGCGGCTTCCGAGGCACGGCGCGCGACGTTCGATCCCACGTACGGCCGGTACACCTGGGGCAAGCTGGAGATCATGGCGCTGCGCGACCGGGCCCGGTCGGCCTGGGGATCCGGGTTCACGCTCAAGCGCTTCCACACGGCCCTGATGGACCTCGGGTCTCCGCCCCTCGGCCTGATCGGCACCGCGATCGAGCGCGGCTAGCGAGCGGGCCCGCTCCAGCTGTACCCGTGCTCGGGGCGGCCGCCGCTGCCGTAGCGGAGCCTGATGTCCACCCGGCCGACCTCGTGCAGGTGGCTGAGGTAGCGCTGGGCGGTGGCGCGGCTCATGCCGGTGCGCTCGGCGACCTCGGCGGCGGACAGGTCACCGGCCGTCGCCGCCAGCAGTTGCTCGACCGCCTCAAGCGTGTGCACCGAGCGGCCTTTCGCGCCCGCTAGCTGGTCGGGGGCGCGCAACGCGCCGAACACGCGGTCCACTGTGCGCTGGTCGGCCTCACGCAGCGCGCTCAGCCGGGTCCGCATCTGCGCGTAGGACAGCAGCTTGTCGCGGAGCACGGGGAAGCTGAACGGCTTGAGCAGGTAGTGCAGCGCGCCGCTCTGCATCGCGACCCGGACGCTTTCGGCGTCCTTGGCGGCGGTGATCACGATGACGTCCACCGGCGGGTGGCCGTCGCGCAGCCGGGCGACCAGCTTGAGCCCGTGCTCGTCCGGCAGGTACAGGTCGAGCAGCATCAGGTCAGGGCGGAGCCGGTCGACCGCGTCGACCGCGTCGGCGGCGGTGTGCGCCTCCGCGATGACCTCGAACCCGTCGATCTTGTTCACGTAGGCGGCGTGAATCGCGGCCACGCGGAAGTCGTCGTCCACGACCAGGGTGCGGATCATGTCACCACCCGGGGCCTCGGCACCGCCGGCGGGACCGGGTCCGCCGGCGCGAGGCAGCCGGGCAGCACGGCGGTGAAGACCGCGCCGCCGTCCTGGCCGACGCTGACCATGCCGCCCATGCCCTCCACTATCTGGCTGACCAGGGCAAGGCCGAGACCGCGCCGGGCGCCGGTCACCGAGGACTTGGTCGTGACCCCGTCGGTGAAGATCTGGTCCCGCATGTCGTGCGGGACGCCCGGACCGGTGTCGCGGACCCGGATCAGCAGGTCGGCCTCGGCGGCGACCAGGGTCAGCTCGACCTCGCGCGGGGCAGGCGCGAGCGTGGCCGCGTCGATCGCGTTGTCGATCAGGTTGCCCACCACGGTCAGCACCTGCGTGGTCGCGGTAATGCGCTGCCCTACCCGGCTGTCGGGCAGCAGCCGCAGCTCGACGTCACGCTCGGCGGCGAGGGACACCTTGGCCAGGATCAGCGCGGCCAGCTTCGGCTCGCCGATCGCCTCGACCAGGCGATCGGTCAGCTCGGCCCTGGCGGTGGACAGGCCGGTCACGAACTCAACCGCCTCGGCGTAGTGACCGAGCTCGACGAGGCCGACCAGGGTGTGCAGCCGGTTGGCGAACTCGTGCGACTGGGCGCGCAGCGTGTCGGCGAGACCGGTCACCTCGTCGAGTGCGCGCTTGAGCGTCTCCGACTCGGTGCGGTCCTGGAAGGTCACCACCCAGCCGAGCTGCTGGTGGTTGCGGGTGATCGGCATCCGGTTGGCGACGAGCACCCGGTCTTCGTGCAGCACGAGCAGGTCGCTGCCGGTCACCTCGCCGGTCACCACGTCCGCGAGCCGGCCGGGCGGCAGCATGTAGCGGAGCTTGCGGCCGGCGAACTCCGCCGGCAGGCCGAGCAGGCCGCGGGCCGCGTCGTTGGCGAGCAGCACCCGGCCCGCGGTGTCGTAGCCGAGGACCGCCTCCTTGATGCCGTGCAGCATCGCCTCCCGTTCCTGTAGCAGTGCCGCGATCTCATTGAGCTCAAGGCCAAAGGTCTGCCGCTTCAGCCGGCGGGCCAGGGCGAGTGCGGCGAGGACGCCGACCGCGAGGACGCCGAGCAGGTACAGGATCAGCGAAGGCAGCGCGCTTGACAGCGCGGTGGCGACGTCGGCGACACGGAAGCCAACCGAGACCTGGCCGATCAGCCGGCCGTTCAGGAACAGCGGGGCCTTGCCCGCGGCGACGGTGCCAAGGGTCCCGCTCTGGATGCCGAGCCAGGCGCGGCCGGTGCGGAACGGCTCGGAAGTGACGGACTCGGGGTCGTCGTAGGTGATCGAGGTGCCGATCAGCGCCGGATCCGGGTGGGTGTAGCGAATGCCCTGGGCGTTGGTGATCACCACGAACAGGACGTCGGTCTCCTTCACGGCCTGGCCGGCCATTAGCTGGAGCTGGCCACCGGGATGACCGTCGACGACCTGGGTGGCCACGGTCCGCTCGGAGGCCAGGGTCTGCGCGATCGACAGCGCGCGGCGCTCGAACTGGTCGTTGAGCTGCCCGCGCAGGTCCCGCTGCAGCACGTAGAAGCCGCCGGCCATGGTGAGCACCAAGATCGCCACCATCAGGAGGACGACCTGGGTGGACAAGCGCTGCCGGACGTGGCGCCAGAGGGGAAGCTCCACCGGAATCCTCCCGTCGCGTGCGAGCTGCCAGCAAGTTTTCCGCAGTGTAACAACCGGACAATGAGTGATGAAGGCGAAGCTCAGCGAGCATAACGCGCAAAACCCGCAGAACGAGCGATCTCGCCGGCCGCCCTCCCCGCAGGCCCGTGATC
>JAWWPV010000880.1:0-5427 GCA_033854775.1 Trebonia sp. | reverse complement strand
GGCAGCGCGGCTGCCTGGAGCTGCGCGCCTCGGGCTCCGCGTTGTCCGCCGCCTGGCCTGCCCAGGGGGAGGTGCCGCCGGCCGAGGCCCTTTTCGCCGCGGCCGCGGCGGGAAACCCGGAAGCGGTCGCGGCCCGTGACCGCTTTGCCGCGGGGGTGGCCGACGCGATCAGGATGCTGAGCCTGGCGGTCGACCCGGCCGCGATTATCATGGGCGGTGGCGTCGCGCAGGTGGGCGAGCCGCTGCTCGCCGCGGTCACGGCGGCGCTGCGGTCGCAGGCGGTCGCGTCGCCTTTCCTCGCCGCCCTCGGCCTAGCCGACCGGCTCAGGCTGCTCCCCGGCCAGCTGCCCGTCGGCGCCATCGGTGCCGCCTTGATCGGGAACGCCGGTTGAGCGCCCGGCAGGCGCATAGTGCCGCCAGCTGAGGGAAGTGAGATGAAGGGAAGCTACTGATGGAGGTCGTGCCGCTCGGATCGGCCGAAGAAGTCGCCGTGCTAGCGGCGGACACCGTTGAGGCCGTCGTCCGGCGCAAGCCCGCCGCGGTCCTCGGGCTGGCCACGGGGTCGACGCCGCTCCCGGCGTACCGCGAGCTGCGCCGCCGCCACGCGGCCGCCGCCGGCCCCTCGTACGCGGGGGTGACCTGCTTCAACCTCGACGAGTACGTTGGCCTGCCCGCCTCAGAGGTGGGAGCGCACGAGCAGAGCTACCGGGCGACGATAGCCCGCGAGCTGACGGACGGCCTGGACATCGGCCCCGACCATGTCAACGGACCGGATCCCAGTCCCGGCGGACTGCCGACGGCGGGGGAGCGCTACGAGGCGCTGATCGCGGCCGCCGGCGGGATCGACCTGCAGTTCCTCGGCATCGGCGCCGACGGCCACCTGGCATTCAACGAGCCAGGATCATCGCTGGCCAGCCGCACCAGGATCAAGACCCTCACCGCGCAGACACGCAAGGACAACGCCCGGTTCTTCGGCTCGGCCGATGAGGTGCCGACCCACGTGCTCACCCAGGGGATCGGGACCATTCTCCAGGCTCGTCACCTGCTGCTCATCGTCACCGGGGAAAGCAAGGCGGACGCGGTGGCGGCCGCCGTGGAAGGGCCGGTCTCGGCGTCCTGCCCGGCATCGGCGCTGCAGTTGCACCCGCACGTCACGGTGCTGCTGGAGGCGGCCGCGGCAGCCCGCCTCGACCGCCTCGCCTACTACCGCGAGGTGTACGCGGCCAAGCCGGCCTGGCAGGGCCTCTAGCATAAGGAGATCGAACGCGCTTGCGTAAGCATGAGAAACTGAAGCAGTAAGCATCTCCGACCAAGGAGGCCGAGCCAGCCACGTGACTGCCACCCCAAGGGCCATCGAGCTCACCGAGATCGCCGCGCTCGCCGCGGCAGAGAAGCTGGCCACTGACATCGTCGCCTACGACGTCAGTGACCAGCTCGCGATCACCGACGCGTTCCTGCTGTGCTCCGGCGCCAACGACCGGCAGGTCCGCTCGATCATCGACGAGGTGGAGCTCAGGCTCAAGCAGGCAGGCGCCACGCTGGTGCGCCGCGAGGGCGAGCACGAGGGCCGCTGGGTGCTGCTCGACTACAACGACCTCGTGGTCCACGTGCAGAACAAGGAGGAGCGCGTCTTCTACTCCCTCGAGCGCATCTGGAAGGACTGCCCGGTCATCCCGCTGCCCGAGGCGGCCATCGCAGGTAACCCGGCGACGAGCGGAGACGCACGCTGAGCGCTGCCAAGCGGCTCGTGCTCTGGCGGCACGGCCAGACGACCTGGAACCTCGAGCACCGCTTCCAGGGACAGACCGACATCCCGCTCGACGAGACCGGCAAGGCGCAGGCAGAGCAGGCCGCGAGGCGCCTCGCCACGCTGCGGCCGCACGCGCTGTTCTCCTCCGACCTGACCCGCGCCCAGCAGACCGCGGCCCCGCTGGCCCGGCTGACGGGCCTGCCGGTCACCCTGGACAAGGACCTGCGCGAGCGCACCGGCGGTGACTGGGAGGGCCTGACCGACGCGGAGATCCGCGAGCGCTACCCGGCCGAGCGCGCCACCTGGACCCCGCCGAACGGCGAGCCGACCCACGTCGTCGCGGACCGGGTCGCCGGCGCACTCGGCCGCGCCGCCGAGTCCCTCGGCGACGGCCAGCTCGCGGTCGTGGTCGGCCACGGCGCGGCGCTCCGCCTTGGCATGGAACGCATCCTCGGCATCCTCGTCGAAGACACCCCGGTCCTGGGCTCCCTGACCAACTGCTCCTGGTCGGTCCTGGAACTCCGCAACGCTCACTGGCGGCTCAACGAGTACAACGCGGGAAGCCTGCCGGACCCGGTAGTCATCGGCGACGACCAGTAGGCGTAGCTCGCAACCGTGGCCGTCTGGAGAGACCACGGGGCCTATGGGACGCCGGCGAGCCGCAGCAGCGCGGTGACCCCGGCCGCCGCGACCACCACGACGGGGAACGGCGCGCGCCGCGCGGCAAGTACCCCGGCGACGAGTACTCCGAGCGGCCGGGCCCACCCCGCGAACCCGTGCCCGGAGGTCAGCGCGGACGTCGCCGCGAGCGCGAGCAGCAGCACCGTGGCCGCGTCGGCGAACAGGCGCTCCGCGGCGACGGGCACGGTCACCCGCCCCCGCAACAGCGGCCCCGCGAGCCTGAACCCGTAAGTCAGCACCGCCAGCGCCATGATGGCGGTCATTGGCATCATCGCTTACCTCCTGCCGACGCCCCGGTCGTGTTCGGAGCAGCCTCACCGTCACCAAGGGACCCGGGACGGGACGGCGCCCGCCGGCGCAGCGAGCCAGGCAGGCTCCGCCAGCCGCTCCAGCGCGTGGACAGCCCGCCGAGCGCGGCGAGCAGCGGCAGCCCGGCGGGCAGCACTGGCGTCAGCGCGACCGCGATCACGGCTCCGGTCGCCGCGGCGACCCGGGTCGACCGGGAGGTCAGGGTCGGCAGCGCGAGCGCGAGCATGACCGCGGGAAACGTCGCGTCGAGCCCGAACGCGCTCGTGTCCCGCACCGCCGATCCCAGGGCCACGCCAACCAGCACGGACACGTTCCAGATCACGAACAGCCCCACGCCGCAGGCCCAGAAGGCCGACCGCCGCCGCGCCGGGCCGGGCTGCCGCAGCGCGAAGGCCACGGACTCATCGGTGATCACGTGGGTGCCAAGGAGCCGGGTCAGCCAGCGCCTGACGGCCGCGCCGGCCGCGCCGCCCGTGGCAGCGGGGTCAGCCGGCCCGACCACATCCGCCACGGCGAACCCGTAGGCGAAGAGCCGGGTGTTCAGCACCGCCCCGGCGAGAACAGCCGCCACAGGTGACCCGCCCGCGAGCACGACCCCGACTGCCGCGATCTGCGCCCCGCCCGCGAATACGAGCACCGACAGCGCGACGGGCACCCACCAGGCGAGCCCGCCGGCTACCGACGTGGCCCCGAACGACACCCCGACGATGCCGTCCGCCAGGCAGACGAGAGCGACGTCCCGCAGCACCGCGGGTGAGGACGTTCGCCAAAGAAACCGCATGTTCACTATAATGAACAGAAGGACTTGGTTCGTCAAACCGAACACAATGGACCGATGGAGCGAACAATATGTCAGAGCCAGGTACCCCGGCCGGCATCGTCGCCCTCGTCTCGGTGTCCCTGCGCCGCGAGCGGGCAAGAACCGGCCTGTCCCTCACCGAGCTGGCCAAACGGGCGGGCATCGCCAAGTCGACTCTCTCCCAGCTGGAGAGCGGCGCGGGCAACCCGTCCCTGGAGACGCTCTGGGCTCTCGGCACCGCGCTCGGCGTGCCGCTCAGCCGCCTCATCGACCCGCCCAGAAGCGACATCCGCGTGATCCGCGCGGGGGAGGGGGTCGTCATGCACGCCGAGCGCGACCCCTACGAGGCGGCGATGCTCGCGTCGTGCCCGCCCGGCGCGCGCCGCGACATCTACCGGGTCGGCGCCGAGCCCGGCACGGGCCACCTGGCCCACCCGCACACCGCCGGCACGGTGGAGCACCTGATCCTCGGCACCGGCCGCGTGCTGGCAGGCCCGGAAGGCGAGGCGGTCGAACTCGGCCCCGGCGACTACCTCCGCTACCCCGGCGACATCCCGCACGTCTTCGACGCCCTGGCGCCGGACACGCTCGGCGTGATCATCATGGAGCACGTCTAAAACTCAGAAACTCAAAATCGTGAGGATCCCGAACGGGAGCGTGCTCCACTTGGCCGCGTCCCATGTCCCTCTCCTCTTGGCTGCCGTCTCAACAGACTCAGGGCACGCGCGCGGACCCGGCACAAGCAGGAACGGGTGCGGCCAGAGTGGGCCGCACCCGTTCGGATGAGTAATTCTTGGGTCAGGCGGCTCTGGAAACTCCCTCCCGTGCGGTGACCGGCGCCGACTTGGCCATGGCCCGCTCCCACTGCGCGCGGGTCGGCGGCTTGCACTTGAAGTACACGACGACGGTCGCAATGGCAGCGAGCGCGGCGCCGAAGAAGAAGCCCCGCTCCCAGTGGAAGGTCGCGGTGCCGTACAGGGTGCCGGTCATGATCAGCGCCGCGATGCCGCCGGCGAAGGAGCCGCCGAGGGCCTTGAACGCGTAGATGGAGCCGTAGTTGACGGCGTTGTTGTTCTCGCCGTAGTAGTCCGACACGGTCGCCGCGGTCATCGGGAAGTTGGCGCCGGACAGGCCGCCGGAGATCACCGCGCAGATGGCGAACAGCGCCGGCTGGTGCGAGAGCCCGGCCCAGAGCGTCAGCAGCTGGAAGACGCAGTTCCCCGCGTACGCGTAGGCCATGGTGCGCCGCCGCCCGATGCGCTCGGAGAGCAGGCCGTAGAACGGGCGGAAGCCGCCGTCGGCCAGGTTGAACCCCGCCGCGCCGCCGACCGCCGCCCAGAGGCCGAGGTGCATCGCCGTGCCGAAGCTGAAGTAGAACGCGACGCCGAACAGTGAGGACCCGATGTACAGGGCGTACTGGATGCCCAGCCACTTGGCCTGCGGGGTGGCCCACATCTGCCTGAGGTTGTAGTGGCTCATGGCGGGCGGGTTGCTCTGCAGGTCACGCGCGGTCCGCTTGCTCTTGGCCCAGTTGAGGGGGTCGACGCTGGCCGGCCACCAGTTCTTGGGCGGGTCCTTAAGGAACCAGGCGCCGATGGCGATCCCGACCGTCATGATGAGGCCCTGGATCAGGATGAAGTGCTTGACCGCGGAAGGGGACAGCGTGGCACCTACGCCGCCGCCGGTGGCGAAGCCGCCGACCGCGAGGATGAACGGCACCGAGCCGTAGGCCCAGCCGCCGTTGACGAAGCCGGTCCGCCAGCCCTTCTTCTCCGGGTACCACTTGGCGACGATGTTGATCGCGCTTGAGTAGACCATGCCGGAGCCGATGCCGCCAAGGACCGCGTAGCCGAAGTACGCCTCCCAGATGTTGGTTGAGTAGGCGGTG
>JAWWPV010000879.1:0-10911 GCA_033854775.1 Trebonia sp. | reverse complement strand
CCCGCCAGCACCAGCGGCAGCCCCGGCAAGAACCCCGGCGTGATGGAACTCCCTGACACTGAGAACCCCGTCGTCGCGAAGTCCAGCCCGCCGGCCCCGCCGAACGCGGCGGCCGACACCGGGATCCGCGCCGTCCCGTGCCCGGCGATCCAGTGCCCGTACTGGAGGTACACCCCCGGGTCCCCGGCCACGAACACCTGCTCAGACCGGAACCACGCCTGCCACACCCCGAACCCGGCCGCGATCGCCACCATCGCGGCCAGCGCCACGACCGGCACGCCGCTAGCCTCACCCGATACCCCGAATCGCGGCCACCTCGCCGGCAGCCGGCGCAGCGCGAAATAGCACAGCGCGACCGCCAGCGGCACGAAGATGATCACCATCGGCACCGGCAGCAACCGACCCGGCAGCAACATCCCGATCCCCGGCACCAGCCACGCCACCGCGAGCAGCGCCGGCGCCAGCGTTACCGCGGCAAAGGCCCGCCCTGGCAACCACGGCCACCAACGCGCCCGCTGCGGTCCGCGCGCCGCGATCCGCGCGCCCCGCCGGGCAAGCCGAGAATAAGGAGCGAGGAGTCGCCCGGCCGCGATCCGCGCGCCGCTGACCCGCGGCTGCGGCTTGGTCTCCGGATCATTCCGAACGGGTGCGTGCATCTCGTCAATGACGTCAGCATCCTCGTTCGCCTCGGCCAGCCCGTCAGCCGAGGTGTCATGCGAGGTCGCCCCCGGCGGCGGGTCGTCTCCTCGTGCAAGCACGGCGGGTAGTCGTAGGCGCACGGAACCACCCTATCCATCGGAGTGGTCACGACCCAGCGGCGCCACTGTGCTCCTGAAGCACAGTGCTTCAGAAACACAGTGCTTCAGAAAGTAGAACTGGTTCACTGGCGAGGTGGAACTCTTCACCGACTGGCATACCTGGCAACAAGCGGAACCCGGGTTGCGCCGCCTGCTGCCCGCCGCCACGTGCGACGCCGTGGGCGCTGCCGTGACGTTCGCCATCCGCTTCCACGGCGACCAGAAGCGCCCCACCGGTGCCCCCTACGTCGAGCATCTGCTTGAAGCCCTCGAAGTCCTCGTGCGCGGTGCCGGGGTCAGTGACCCGGACGTGCTGCGCGCGGCCGTGCTCCATGACGTCGTGGAGGACACCCCGTGCACCATCGCCGGCGTCCGGGCGGCCTTCGGCGACCGGGTCGCGGACATGGTCGGCTGGGTAACGAAACCCGAGGCGGGCGAGGGCGCCGACCATCAGGCGGTCAAGGAGGCCTACCTGAAGCGCCTGGCGGACGCGCCGGATGACGCGATCCTCGTCAAGCTCGCTGACCGGGCGTCCAACGTGCAGACGCTGCGCAACCTCCGCCCGCAGAAGCAGCGGGAGTACTACGCGCAGACCGTCACCTACATCGTGCCGCTCGCGGCGTCACGTGGCTGGTGGGCCCTCTGGTACGCGAGCTGGGAGGAAGTCCACCGCGATCTCGCCTAGCTCGTCCTCGTCCGCCTTCCTGCCGACCCACACCGCGAGCAGCCAGATCGCTAGCCCGGCCGGGTAGATGAAGTAGCCGAACCTGGTCGACGGGGCGAGCACGAACATGAGCGTCATCGCCCCGGCGAGGAGCACCACCGCCCGCGGCACCGAGCGCGGCGGCTTGAAGACGAGGGAAGCCGCGACGGCGAGGCCGGCCAGCGCGAGCAGGATCACGACGATCGTGTGCCCGGTGTGCGGCCAGGTTGTCGAGATGATGTGACCGGGAAGCGGACTCGACGCCGCGGACTTAACGCTGGCCAGGCCGAGCGGGAACAGGATCGTGTTCTCCACGAGGGCCTTCGGGTGATTGACGACGAACGGGCCGACGCACACGGCGACGACGCCGAGCGCGGCCAGCGTGAACTTGCCGACCGCCCGCTTGCCGTCGCGGACCGCGAGCAGCGCGACCGCCACGAGGAGCGCGGGCCACGCGGTCGCCTTCATCGAGGCGCCGATGCCGAGCGCGAGGCCGGCGAGCACCGGTTTGCGTTCCCAGAGGAAGGCGAACCCGAGGCAGAGGAACGCGACCATCGGCACGTCGGTGCCGCCGACGGCGAGCTCGAAGGCGATCACCGGAGTCGCGGCGACCAGGACCGTCCAGCGTCCTGGATCACGCGCGCCGGCGTGGCGCAGGGCGAGCCAGAACACGACGAGAAACACGATGCCGAACCAGACCCTGGGGTCGGTGAGCAGGCCGAGGTCGAAGAAAGTGCGGGGCAGCCCGAACAGCGCCATCACGGGGAGGTAGGGGTTGTAGGCGTCGGGGTTCTGGGTGCCCGCGAGCACGGCCGCATCGGTGTAGGGCGTGCCGTGGTGGATCAGCGACATGCCCGCCTGGGCGACGACCGAGACCTCGGGCTGGAGAAGCCCCCTGCCCGTCCCGGCGTCGCTGTGCGCCGCCAGCCAGCCGAGCGGCACGATCAGCCCGCCAAGGAAAGCCAGCCCGAGCGCGATGTCCGTGGTCCGCGCGTGCCTGAGCACGAGCACGACGGCGAGCGCCACCCCGTAGCCGACCGCCGCCATCTCGCCCCAGAGCTGATGTACGGGGTCGGTGCTGATGACGGCGAGCAGGATCGCCCAGATCGCGGAAACCGCGAAGATGCCGGCTAGCCAGCGGCGTCGCATAGCTGCCGGTGACTCAATACCGGCGCCAGGCCGTACGCCACCCATATAGCGCCATCGTACCGGCGCGCGGGTATCTCGGGGTTTCCCTTAGCTGTAACATCCGCGACATGGGTCGACTAATGGGTAAGGTCGCGATCATTACCGGCGGCGAGGGCTCCATCGGAATGGCGACGGCGCGTGCGTTCGTCGCCGAGGGTGCGAGCGTCTTCCTCGCGGGCATTTCCGCGCCTGACCTTGAGGCGGGCGCGGCCGGGCTCGGCGCGCAGGCCGCCTGGCAAGTGACCGATGTCACCGACTCCGCTCAGGTCAAGGCGGCCGTCGACGCGGCCGTCGACCGGTTCGGGCACCTTGACGTGGTGATCGCCAACGCCGGGATCAAGGGCGCGACCGGGCCCATCGCCGACTACCCGGAGGACGCCTTCGACCAGACACTCGCGGTGCATGTCCGTGGTGCCTTCCTGCTGGCCAAGCACGCCGTGCCGTACCTGTCGCGCGGTGCGTCCGTCATCTTTACGTCAAGCGTCGTGGGCCTCACCGCCGCCCCGCACATCGCCGGCTACTCGACGGCCAAGCACGCCCAGGTCGGGCTGATGCGGACGATCGCCGCCGAGCTCGCCCCGCGCGGCATCCGGGTCAACACGATCCACCCGGGCCCGGTGAACAACGAGTTCCAGCACATCGTCGAGGAGGCCGCCACCGGTGCCGACAGGGAAACCGCGGCCTCCATCTTCGACGGCATGATCCCGCTTGGCAGGCACGCCGACCCGGAAGAGATCGCGCGAACCATGCTCTTCCTCGCCAGTGACGACAGCTCGTTCATGACGGGCGCGACGCTAGCCGTTGACGGTGGCATGTCGAGCTGACCAGCCGATTACCCAGTCCCTCGCGAGCCGGTACCACAGGTAGAGCGCGAGCGCGGTGTAGGCAAGTGGCGCGATGCCGACGGCGGCGGCGATGCCGGCGATGATCATCCGCCCTTCCCAGCCGAGGCCGCGCCGGTCAATGCCGCTAGCCAGGCCGCCGCGCACCCGGTAGGCCAGGTCAAGGTGGCGGAGTCCGACGGCGGCGACGACCGCGAACGTCATCGCCGGCCAGACCCGGCCGGCGTAACCGATCTCGGCGAGGAACACGTACTCGCCCGCCTGGAGCAGCGGCGGCACGAGCCAGTCACTTCGCCCGTCATGCGGGTGCCACGACGCGAACGCGGCGAGCAGCATGGCCTCGGCCGGGGTAAGTAGCAGGATTCCCGACAGGTTCCCCAGGCCAAGCGCGGCAAGTACCCCGGTGACGAGCAGCCCCACGAGCAAGGGCGGCAGGGGCGGCACCTTGCCCTCGACCCACTTGCCGATCCAGACCGCGATCCGGCCGTCGCCCCGGTAGCCGCGCAGCTCGCCGCGGTCGCTCGTCCGATGGGTGCCGTCGATGATCGTCGCGCCGAGCGCGGCCACCCCGAGGACGATCACCACGAGGAAGGCCGCCCTGGCGCCGAGCACCAGGGCGGCGAAGCAGGCCACGGGCAGCCGGATGTCTCCCGGCGGCCCGAACACGCGCAGCCTGGTCCCTGGCAGCGCCGGACCGTGGACACACACGTTCACCATCGCCGTCAGCACGGTGAGGATGACCGCCATGATCGCCAGCCGCCACACCCCGGCGCTACCAACGCCACCGAACCCGGCGACGAAGGTCCCGTTCAGCGAGTTGCCCGCGAGCCCAGGCTGGACGCCGGTGTGGAGGCTGACCGCCGCGGCGATCCCCGCGTAGACCATGAACTCGGCGAGCATGCCACAGCCGGCCAGGCCCCATTCCATGCCGGCCGTGGCCCGCTCGCCGGCGAGCATCCGGCCGGCATGGCCGCTGACGACCACGGCGATCGCCGCGACGAGCGCGATAACCTCGCCGTGCACCGACGCCACGGTAAGCCACACCGCCGTGATCGCCGCGAAGGCGACGGAGATCCGGGACAGCGTCAACGGGTTGAGCCGGTCGAGGGCGGACTGGCGCGCACTCAGGTGGCTCATGCCCGCCTCCTCGCACACGCGGCGACCCAGGTACGGCGGCCCTACTGAGACGGAGCCGTTACCTCAGCGTAGCCCGCTACCTCTGATTCCACCGAGGAACCGGCGTCTGACACACCGGGTAGAGTCCGCAGATGTGACGGTGAAACACGTGGTGGCGGTCGTACTTGGCGGCGGCACGGGCAGCCGGTTCGGTGCGGCTCTGCCCAAGCAGTTGCTCACTCTTAACGGCAAGACCCTCGTCGAGCACTGCGTCGCGGCCTTCGCCGGCGCTCCTCGAATCGACGGCGCTCCCGGAATCGACGAGATCCTGCTCGTCATGCCCCCCGCCTACCACGACGAGGCGAAGCGCCTGGTCGGCAGCGAGGTCGGTGCGATCATCGCGGGCGGCGCCACCCGCTCAGACTCGGTACGCAACGCCCTGGCCCACATCGGCGCCCGCTACGACCAGGCCGAGACCGGCGTCCTTATCCACGACGCCGCCCGCCCCCTGGTCACGCAGCGGATCATCGCCGACTGCGTAGCCGCGCTCAACGAGCATGACGCGATCGGCACCGCCGTCCCGACCTCAGACACGATCCTGACCGTGGAGAACGGCGTAATAGCCCACGTCCCGCCGCGCGAGACCCAGTACCGCGCCCAAACCCCCCAGTGCTTCCGCCTTGCGACAATCGCGAAAGCCCACGCACTGGCAGCAGCAGATCCCGCCTTCACCCCGACCGACGACTGCGGAGTAGTCCTGCGCTACCTCCCTGAGGTCCCGGTGCACATCGTTCCCGGCAGCGAAAGCAACCTCAAGGTCACGTACCCCGGCGACCTGGCGATAGCGGAAGCCCTCCTAAAGGCGGCGCACCTGCCATGAAGAGCATGATGTGGGATACAAAGAGCCCCTACAGGGGCCCAAAGTATCCCACATCATGAGTTCGCCCAGCCAACGGAAACCGAGAGCTTCCAGTGCCGCAAATCCGCACCTGGTCAGCACCTCAGCCGACAGAGACCGAGAGCTTTTCAGCGCCGCCAACCCGCACCTGACCAGCAAACTCAGCAGACGGGACCGGGGAGAGTCACGGGCGCACGGAGTAGCCGGGCGCGCGGGGAGATTTCTCGCCGGCCTTCCGAACGAGTGCCGGCGAAAGTCTTCCCCGTGTGCCCAGCCCCACGCCAGCTTTTGACTTTGACTTGAGCTTTTGACTTTTAGAAATTACGCTCGCACGGCCTGCTTGATCAGGGTGCGGCCGAAGTCCCACATGAGCCCGCTGCCCTTCGACGCGTCCTCAAGCACGTCGGCAAGCCCGTCGAGGAAGAGCTTGACCTCGGCGTCGCCGATCATCAGGGGCGGGATCAGCTTGATGACCTCCAGGTGGTCGCCGGACACCTGGGTCAAGATCCGGTGCCGCTGGAAGAGGGCGACGACGACCATCTGCGCGAACAGGCCGACGCGGGCCTTCTGCAGCATGGCCCAGCCCGCCTTGGCCTTGAGGCCCGAGGGCTTGCCGAACTCGATGCCGATGATCAGGCCCTTGCCGCGGACATCCTGGATCAGGTCGTACTTGGCCTTGAGGCCCTCAAGGCCGCGCATGAGCTCGGCGCCACGGCGCTCCGCGTTCTCGACCAGGCCCTCGTCGTCGATGACGGCCAGGGCGGCCAGGCCCGCGGCCATCGCGAGGGAGCCGCCCTTGAAGGTCGTGGAGTGGACCATGACCTTGTCCATGGAGGAGTAGACCGAACTGAAGATCTTGTCCGTCGTCAGCATCGCGCCGACCGGGACGTAGCCGCCGGACAGCGCCTTGGCCACCGTCACGATGTCGGGCTGGACGTCGTCGTACTGGTAGGAGAAGAACCGGCCGGTGCGGCCGAGGCCGACCTGAACCTCGTCGCAGATCAGCAGGGCACCATGGGAATGCAGCAGCGCCTTGGCCGCGGGCAGGAAGCCGGGCGGTGTCATCATGACGCCGTGGCCCTGGACCGGCTCCACGATCAGCGCGGCGACGTCGCCCTTGCGCAGTTCCGCCTCGAGCGCGTCGATGTCACCAAGGGGGATCTCCGTGCCCGGCAGCAGCGGCCCGAAGCCGGCCCTGAACTCCTCGGCGCCGTTAACCGACAGCGACCCGGCGGTCAGCCCGTGGAAGCCGTGCCGCGCGTACACGATGCGGCCCTTGCCGGTCGCGTGCCTGGCGAACTTGAGCGCGGACTCGACGGCCTCGGTGCCGCTGTTGCAGAAGAACACGCGCTCAAGGCCGGGCGCCTTGGCGAGCAGCCGCTGCCCGAGGAGGCCCATGATCGGCTGGCAGTCGAACTGCGTCCAGGCGGCGAAGTCCATCTCGAGCGCGTCCTGGAGCGCCTTCTTGATCACCGGGTGCGAGCGCCCGGCGGCGAACACCCCGAACCCGGCAAGGAAATCCGCGTAGGCGTTGCCGTCGGCGTCGTAAAGGTACGCGCCCTCGCCGCGCACGTAGTCCCGGTCGAACCCAATGGTGTGCAGCGTGCGGGGCAGCTGCGGATTCAGGTACTTGCTGTGCAGGTCATACCCCTGCCCATGCACGGCCGCGAGCTCAGCGCCCAGGTCAAAGCCCATATCACGATCCTTATCAAGGTGCGGGGGTCATCACCGTCAGACTAATAGGGGATCTTAGCCGCGGGCACGCCGCTCCTTGTGCCGCAAGCCGACAGGCACGTCAGGCCGCCTGACCAGGCGGCGGGGGCTGGTGAGGAAGCCGGCGCCCCAGGAGGTGTGCATCGCGGCCAGGACCAGCGGGACGCGCGCCCGCACCCCGGCGGGCTGGTCCGCGGCGAACCTCGCGGCGACCGCCGTGACGCCGGCGAGGTAGGCGGCCGGGATAACAAATCCGAGCGCCAGGTACGGAACGGGTGCGGCTGCCCCCGCCAGCGTCCCGATGAGCCCGGCGGCGCCAAGGGCCAGGCCGGCGGCGTTCAGCGCGGTCGCGACCGGGGGGGCCAGGTAGCGTCGGTTGACCGTCTCTGGGTAGCGACGGGCGACGACCCGGCGCCAGCGGCCGTACCGGAACTGCTGCTTCGCCAGGGCGCCAAGGGAGGCCCGCGGGCGGTAGGTGACCTTGAGGTCCGGGGTGAACCAGATCAGGCCGCCGGCCGCGCGGATCCGGTAGTTGAGCTCCCAGTCCTCGGCGATGAGCATGGTCTCGTCGTAGCCGCCGACCTTCTCGATCGCCTCGCGGCGGTAGACGCCTAGGTAGACCGTGTCGGCGGGGCCGGCGTCGCCGCTGGTGTGGTTGGCGGCCGCGCCCATGCCGAAGGGTGAGGTCATGGCCCACGCCACGGCGCTCTGGAACGGGTTGACGCCCTCGGCGGCCATCCAGCCGCCGACGTCGGCCGCGCCGGTGTCCATGAGCGTGCGCACGGCGGTCCGCAGGTAGCCGTCCGGCAGCATCGAGTGCGCGTCGATGCGGGTCAGGATCTCGTGGTGCGCCGCCTTGACGGCGGCGTTCATCGCCGAGGCGATCTGCCCGGACGGGTTGGGCACGACGGTGATCCGGCGGTCGGCGGCGGCGAGCTGGCGGGCGATGGCTTCGGTGCGGTCCTTGCCGGGGCCGATGGCGAGGACAAGCTCGAACCCGCCGGGATATTCCTGGCCGAGGACGGCAGCGACCGACTCCGCCAGGTGCTTCTCCTCGTTGAGCACCGGCATGACGACGGAGACGGCAGGAAGAGTGGCCGACTCCCCCGCGGAGTAATGGTCCGCCAGGGGAGTCAGCCGCATCCGTTCGGGATAACGGTCTTGGTCACGATTTTGATCGTTGTGCATGACGCCGGTCACGCGAAGCAGTTTAGGCCCCGGTGGCCGGCGCCCGCTGGCCTACAGCTGGGTGTCTTCTAGAAGATCGGTGACCAGGGCGGCGATCGCGGAGCGCTCGCTCCTGGTCAGGGTCACG
Source organism: Trebonia sp. (assembly GCA_033854775.1). GTDB lineage: Bacteria > Actinomycetota > Actinomycetes > Streptosporangiales > Streptosporangiaceae > Trebonia. Next base: position 2,339 of record JAWWPV010000879.1, on the reverse strand, counting down.
TGCGCGAACAGCGGGTGGCCCTTGAGCTTCTCGATTACCGCGATCACGCCGTCGTGCCGGCCGACGCGCAGGTTGTCGCGCTGCGCGATGTCGTGGGTGAGCACCACGCGGGAGCCGGTGCCGATCCGCGACAGCACGGTGAGCAGCACGCCGCGCTCCAGGGACTGCGCCTCATCGACGATCACGAACGCGTCGTGCAGGCTCCGGCCCCGGATGTGGGTCAGCGGCAGCACCTCGAACATGTCGCGGGCGACGAGCTCGTCGATCACCTCCTGGGTGGTCACGGACGAGAGCGTGTCGTACACCGCCTGCGCCCACGGGCCCATCTTCTCGGACTCCGAGCCTGGCAGGTAGCCCAGATCCTGGCCGCCGACCGGGTACAGCGGGCGGAACACGATGACCTTCCGGTGCTGGCGGCGCTCCATGACCGCCTCAAGCCCGGCGCACAGGGCAAGCGCCGACTTGCCGGTGCCCGCGCGGCCGCCCATGCTGATGATGCCGATCTCCGGGTCGAGCAGCAGGTCGAGGGCGATCCGCTGCTCGGCGGACCGGCCGTGCAGGCCGAAGACCTCGCGGTCGCCCCGGACGAGCTGCACCTGCTTGTCCGGGAGCACCCGGGCCAGGGCGCTCGCGCTGCCGGTGTGCAGCACGAGCCCGGTGTGGCAGGGCAGGTCGCGGGCCGCCTCGCAGTCGAGCGTGCCGTGTTCGTACAGTTCCTCTACGTCCGCCTTGGTCACGTCAAGCTCGGCCATCCCGGTCCAGCCAGAATCGACGGGGAGCTCGGCACGGTACTCCTGTGCCTCAAGCCCGATCGACGACGCCTTGATCCGCAGTGGCAGGTCCTTGCTGACGAGGACCACGTCGTGGCCTTCGTTGGCGAGGGAGCGGGCCACGGAAAGGATCCGCGTGTCGTTGTCACCCAGCCGGAAGCCGGCCGGGAGAACCTGTGCGTCGATGTGGTTGAGCTCCACCCGGGCCGTGCCGCCGAAGTCCCCAACCGGGATCTCGTCGTCGAGGCGGCCGTGGGAGATCCGGAGGTCGTCGAGGTAACGGAGTGCCTGACGGGCGAAATAGCCCAGCTCAGGATGGTGACGCTTGGCTTCGAGCTCGGTGATGACGACGACCGGCACGACGACGTGGTGCTCGTCGAACCGCGAGAAGGCCGCCGGGTCGGCGAGCAAGACGCTGGTGTCGAGGACGTAGGTACGACGCTGCACAGAGTTGGCCACGCAATACTCCCCTGGGCACCGGTCGCGAGTTCCGGTGCCGCGGACAGGACACGCCGCGCCCCGGGTCCTCCGGGACAAACGTGTCAGATGGACCGGGGCTGCCCCCCGCCTCAGAGGGCCGCACCGGCCCTCTCGTCGCTTGAAGCGAGCTCAGGGGGCCTCCCGCGTGGGCACCCTGGGGAGGTGCCCGCCATCTCTGAAGGTACCCGCGTTATGGGGTGTCTTAAAGCCCCATGGCCGCGGTTATTTTCCCTGGCTATGCGCCAAACCTACGGTTACGTTCGGAATATGAGCGCAATGCCCGCAGGAAGTCCACTTTGCGGAAGGCTGGCCAGTATGCGTCGCAGAAGTAGAACTCCGAATGTGTTGATTGCCACAGAAGGAACCCGCCGAGTCGCTGCTCGCCGCTGGTCCTGATCACCAGGTCCGGGTCGGGCTGGCCCGCCGTGTACAGGTGCTCGGCGATGTGCTCGACGTCGAGGATCTCGGCGAGCTGCTCGATCGTGGTGCCCTTGCTGGCGTGGTCGATCAGGAGGCTGCGCACCGCGTCCGCGATCTCGCGCCGTCCGCCGTACCCGATGGCCACGTTGACGAACAGGCCGGGATTGTTGACCGTCGCCTCGGCGGCGTCCTTCAGGACGAGCGCGGTGTGCTCGGGCAGCAGGTCGAGCGCGCCCACTGGGTTCACGTGCCAGCCCTCGTCAACCAGGCCGTTAACGGTGTCCTCGATGATCGTGAGCAGCGGGCCGAGCTCCTCCTCCTGACGGGTGAGGTTGTCCGTGGACAGCAGCCAGAGGGTCACGACCTCGACGCCGGTCTCCTTGCACCACTGCAGGAGCTCGAAGATCTTGTCGGCGCCCTTGCGGTGGCCCTTGCTGACGTCGGTGTGCCCGGCCGACCTGGCCCAGCGCCGGTTGCCGTCGCACATCACCCCGACGTGCCTGGGTACCGTCTTTCCGACCAGGTAGCTCTCCAGCCGCCGTTCGTACAGCCGGTAGCCCAGGTCGCGGTATCGCATGAACCGACCTTCCTCGCCGCAGAGCGCGCACAAGAGTCTTAAGTCTCAACCACGGTATCCGACCGGGGACTCATGACATGACGCTTTACCCG
>JAWWPV010000878.1:0-6648 GCA_033854775.1 Trebonia sp. | reverse complement strand
GCCTCGCGGTACCGGGAGCGGCTCGGTGTGTCCGGCGCCAAGAGCGACGCCGGGGACGCGCACATGCTGGCCGACATGGTGCGCACCGATTGGCACCAGCTGCGGGCGGTGGCGGGCGACAGCGCGGACGCGGAGGCCCTCAAGGTGCTGGCCCGCACGCACAAGACGCTGATCTGGGAGCGGACCCGGCAGGTGCAGCGGCTGCGGCACCAGCTGCTGGCGTATTACCCCGCTGCACTGGATGCCTTCGACGACCTGGACGCCCCCGACACCCTTGAGCTGCTGGGCAAGGCCCCGGACCCGGCCCGGGCCGCGAAGCTGACCCGCGCGCAGGTCAGCGCCGCGCTCAAGCGGGCCCGCCGCCGCAACATCACGGACAAGGCCACCGCGATCCTCGCCGCGCTGCGCAGCCCGCAGCTGGGCCAGCCCCCGGCCGTCGCAGCCGCCTACGCCGCCACCGTCCGGTCCCTGATCGCGCTGATCACCGTCCTGAACGAGCAGGTCAAGACCCTGCAAGGGCAGGTAGAGGAAAATTTTGGCCGGCACCCGGACGCTGAGATCTACCGGTCCCAGCCCGGCCTGGGAGCCATCCTCGGCGCCCGGGTGCTCGCAGAGTTCGGCGACGACCCGCACCGCTACGCCGACGGCAAGAGCCGCCGGAACTACGCCGCCACCAGCCCCATCACCCGCGCGTCCGGAAAGAAGAAGGTCGTCGCCGCCCGCTTCATCCACAACGACCGCCTCGTCGACGCGCTCAACGCCCAGGCCTTCGCGTCCCTGAACGCCTCGCCCGGCGCCCGCGCCCTCTACGACGACCTCCGCGCCCGCGGCACCGGGCACAACGACGCCCTGCGCAGACTCGCCAACCGCCTCGTCGGGATCCTGCACGGATGCCTCAAAACCCGCACCCTCTACGACGAGGCAACCGCCTGGTCCCACCGGCAAAACCTCCCTCACTCGTCCATAGCGGCTTGACACTCAAGCTCCTGGGATGTCTTTCGTCGTCGTCCGAGCCTGTCCAAGCAGTTGGACCACCGAACAGCCCGGAACTCATCGTTCCGGCGTCATCTGGCCGTTGTCCACGACCGAGCCGGGCATGAGCACCGCGGCGGGCATCCGCTGTAGGGGACCTGGCCGAGGTCGGGGAAGCCGGGCACGCTGACGGTGACGTGCTTGCCCTGCGCGGTAGCCGACGTTGAACTGGACGGGCGCCGGGGCCGGGCAGTGCAGCCCGCCAAGGGCCCGTTTTGCGCGGCAACGAGGGGCGCGGCGTAAGTTGACGGTTAGTAGTGACTGAGGAAGCTCTGCACCTCGGGGGCCGCGAACTGGGCGCCGTAGCCCGCGTTGAGGACCAGGCAGCCGACCGCGAGGTCCTGGCCGGTGTCGAAGGCGACGAACCAGGCGTTGGGCTTGCTCTTGTCCCCCGTGGTGTCGGCGGTGCCCGTCTTCGCGTAAACGTTCGGGCCGAAGCCGAGGCCCGCGGCCGTGCCGCTGGTGACGACGGCGCGCATCATCTCCTTGAGGCCCTGATCGGTCGAGGCGGGCAGCGGCGTTGCCGTCACCTGCTTGATGCCCGGCACCAGGACCGGCTGCTCGAACGTCCCGGTGTCCACCGTCGCGGCGACCGAGGCCATCGCGATCGGCGAGGCCTGCAGCTCGCCCTGGCCGAACGCCTCCTGGGCGAGCTCGGCGCCCGACGCGCTGGCCGGCGCGTTGAAGTAGGACGCGGACAGCCCGGAGATGCCGATGTCCCACTTCTGGTTGAGGCCGAAGTACTCCTTCGCCGTGCTGGCAAGCGCCCCGGACAGGTGCTCGTACTGGGTAGTGAACGCGTTGTTGCAGGACTGCGCGAAGTCGGTCATGAACGGCGTCCCGGCCGGCTCGGTCTCGCCCTTGTCGTTGTTGAAGGTGATGCCCTGCACGGTGAACTTCTTCGGGCAGGCGACCGGCGACGTCGGGGTAAGCACCCCCGCGTCCAGCAGCGCCGCGGACGTGATGATCTTCATCGAGGAGCCAGGCGCGACGTCGGAGGTGAGCGCGAAGTCGTTGAAGCCGTCGTTGTTGGCGATCGCGAGGATCTTGCCGGTCGACGGCTGGATGACCACCATCGAGCTCTCCTTGTGCATGCCGACCGCGGCCTGCGCGGCCGCCTCAGCCGTCGAGCTGATCGTCGTGCCGACCGACTGGACGTCCTCCGGGGTGAGGATGACCGCCTGGCTGTTCTTGACCGCCGCGCCCGCCGTGGTCTGGATCTCGACGTCAAGGCCTGGCTTGCCCTGCCCGGGCGGCGCCGCCTTCATCAGCAGGTTCGCGATGTTGGTCAGCCCTGGGTCGTTGTAGGAGGTCAGGTTCCCGCCGCCGGCATCGGCGACCATGCTGACCGACGGCGGTACCTCGACGGCCGCCAGGTGCGTCTTGGCGGTGAGGTTCGGCCCCATCACGGTGGGCTGCCACGCGACGAACCAGACGCTGGAGTTCGCCTGCTGGTAGGCGACGAGCGAGGAATGGTAGCCCCACATGCCGTGCAGCGCGGTCGTCCCCGTGCCCGCCGAAACCGAGGCCGCGACCGTGTACGCGTCGGTCTCGCGGGGCTGCGCCGTCGTGGACCCGGCGGCGTCGGTGAGGCCGGCCTGCCCGAACGCGATCTTGCCGAGGCCCATGTCCTTGGTGTAGGCGGCGAGCGCGGCCCGCGCGGCGGCCGGGTGGTCGGTGAGGTTCGCCGCCGTGGACAGCTTGCCCTTCTCCCAGTCGGTCAGGAACGCGGACGCGACCTGCCGGCCGTCCTGCTGCGGGGTCGAGCCGGTCGGGATCATGCCGGTGACGGGCACGCCGGGCCCGCTCTTCTTGATCACGAAGACGTACGTCAGCGCGATGGCCACCACCACGGCGAGGCCGCCGGCGAGCGACGCGAGGAGCACCTTGCGGCGCCCGCCACGGTCACGGGCATGCCCGCCGCCGCCCGGAGAGCCGGCTCCCGGCCCGCCGGGTCCCGGTGGCCGCTGCGAGTCGAACCCGGGTACCGGATTACCCGGATATCCCTGCTGGCCGTAGCCCTGCTGGCCGTAACCCTGCTGGCCGTAACCCTGCTGGGAGGCCTGGGTCCCGTACCCGTCGGCGCCGTATCCCGGCCCGCCGTTCGCCTGCTGCCCGTAGCCCTGCTGCCCGTACCCGGATGACCCGTAGCCCTGGGGCTGCTGCCCGTACCCGCCCTGGCCGTAGCCTTGCCCGGCCTGGCCCTGCCCGTAGGAGCCCTGCTGCTGCGCGCCCTGGCCGCCTTGCCCCTGACCGTACGCCCCTTGCTGCCCGTACGACCCCTGCTGCCCGTACGGTCCCTGCTGGCCGTAGGCCCCTTGGCTCCCGTACGACCCCTGCGCCCCGTACGACCCCTGCGCCCCGTACGAGCCCTGCGCGGACTGGCCAGGCGCGTTCTGCCCCTGGGAATAGGAACCCTGGCCCGCGGCCCCCTGCGGGTTCTGGCCTTGCTGGCCCGCGGCCCCCTGCGGGTCCTGGCCTTGCGGGTCCTGGCCTTGCGCGTACTGCCCCTGCCCCTGTCCGCTCGGCTGCGCCGGCGCGGCCGGCGGAGCTGAGGGGTCCTGCTGCTCGCCGCGTTCGTCCCACGGGCCGGGCGAGCTGCTGTGTCTCGGGTCGCTCGTCACGATATGACGGTACCTACCGCTGTCAATTCGCGGTGAATAATGCAGCAATTCATCTGGGCTCTTGCTGACCGGCGACTCCCCGCCTGCGATAACCAGGAACGCCCAGGTCACGCCGACGGCGGAAATCGACGCGGTAAACCGTGAAACCCACACTCGTTCGGACTAATTCAAAACCTTTGATTCCGAACGGTTGCGGCTGACTCTCGCAGCGAAGTCATGGCACCGGACGGTCACGAGAGGAACTCAGCCAGTCGACCGGACCAGCTGCCGAGCGTGGGGACCTGCACCGGCGGGAGGCGGCGGCGAGCGCTCGTTAGCGTTCGACCGGGTGGGCGCGGCTGACGCAGGCGCGCAGGAAGCTCGGGTCTCCGGCCGCGTCGGTGCTGTCGATGAACTGGTCGACCGCCCCGGCCCGCGGCAGCTGGCTGACCTGCGGGTCGGTGATCGACTCGCGCAGCGCCGCGGCGAACCGGGCGGCGCCAAGGACCAGGTAGGGCCGGCCGTAGAAGCGGCGGGTGCGGGTGTCGAGCGGGGGGGTGAGCCGCAGCCGGTTGTGCCGCGCGGCGATGGCTTCCATGGCCTCGGTCAGGTGGCGCTCGCGGGCCTGGTAGCCGTCGGCGGATATCGCGGCCGTCAGGCTGGCCGCGAGTCCGGCGCCGCCGGGGAGCCGCGCGAACGCGGTGCCAAGCCACTTGCTGTACGGCGGGTAGCGGCGGTGCATCAGCAGGCACAGCCGCATCAGGTCGCGGGCGAGGCGGGCGGTGACGATGCGCGAGCCGAGGTCGTCCCCCGCTTCGGCGCACCGGCCGGGGAAGGGCTCTTCCTGGTCGACGCGCTGCCACTGGCAGGCCAGGACGTAGCGCCACACGTCGTCCGGGTACCAGGCCGTGTTCTCGCGGGCGCGGGTCAGCTCGCCAGGGCCGTCGTGGAAGACCTCCCCCGTGGTGAGCTCCGCCAGCCGCTGCGTCGGCGTGGCCAGCCAGTCAAGCAGGGTGACGGCGGCGCGCGGGTCGAAGCCGAGCCACCCGGTCAGCCGGCCGCCAAGGCCGGCGACCTCGACCCGGTGCCGCGCGGTGCCGTCGGGTTCCCTGGTGACCGGGAACCTGACCGGGTAGCCGCGGAATTCCCCGGGGAGGCGGCCGGCGAGCACGGCGGTGATGCTCGCCGCGTAACGCTCCGCCTCGCCGTCGGCGAGGTAGACCTGCAGGCGCGGGCCCCAGTCGTGATCGGTGGAGCGCTCGGTGTCGAAGCCGGCGACATCCGATCCGGGGCCGAGCAGTGCCGCCGCGTACTCAAGCCCGGGGAACTCCTCGTCAAGCAACGGCCGGACCACGGCGGCGTAGAAGTCGCGGGCAAGCTCAAGACCGGGGACGAACTGCGGGGCCACGCCTGTGATCCTCCCGCCCTAGGCGTCCGCCTGTCGCCTCGTTTTCCGCGCGCTCAGGGGAGCCACTCGATCCAGGTGCCGTGCGACTCGGTGAGGGCGATCGGCTGCGAGCCGTCCTTCACCAGCACGAAGCCGTGGGGGTCACATCCGGGGATGCCGGTGCCTGGCAGGACGCCCGGCCCTTCGTTGGACAGCCAGACCACGCCAAGTCCCCTGACGGTCTCGGCGAATTCGGCGCGGTCGGCCCGGCGGACGTAGCCGAGGACGGCCGAGTGGTAGATGACGACGGTCGCGTCGCGTGGCGCCATACTGACCAGGTCGGGAAGGTCGGTCAGCAGGTCTCCCCGGTAGAGCGCGGGCGGGTCGCGGCGTGCCGTCTCGATGGCCGCGCTCAGCCGCTCCTGGCGGCCCGTCTCACCGGGCCACACCAGGCACCGCAGCCAGCGGACGTCGTCGTCGCTCGTCACGTCGAGCGGGTTCAGGTCAAGGCCGGCCCGCCAGGCGACCTCGGGGACCCGCGCCGGGAGCGGTACCGGGCCGCGTGGCTGGCAGGCGAGCACGGGCGCGCGCGGGTCGGTGCCGGTCACCTCGTGGCCGTCGTAGTCGTACGAGTACTTGTCGGCGAGCAGCGTCAGCCCGGCGCTCGCACCGACTTCGACGAGCGCCAGGGGCGGCGGGAGCAGCGCGAGGGCCGGCAGCAGCGTGGCGCACCGGGCGGGCTCGTTGGTCTGCGTCCGCCTGGCCAGCATGGTGCCGGCGAGTTCGCCGCCCCGGTCGCTGAGCAGGGCGCGCAGCGCGGCCAGGTCCGGCGGCTCGCCCAGGAGGTAGCGGGCCGCGGCGAACAGCAGGTTCGGCTGCCGTTTCGCGGTCGGCAGGGCGCCGAGGAAGTCAAGGAGCCGCGCGTCACCGGCGACCGCGAGCGCGAGTTCCTCATACCGCGGCGACCTGCCGCGGGCCTCCACCGCGAAGGCCCGGTAGTTCTCCGCCGTCCGGACGGAAGGGTCCTTATCCTGCATCGCCACGGCTACGAGCGTAACGCCGGCCTGCCGGCTTGACGGTTGCTGGCTACGCCACATTCATCCGTACTCCGGGTGAATCCGGACGGCCTTCACACTCAGCGGGCGGGTCACTACGATCGTGGCGCCGGGGCCCGCGGTCCAGGGCCGGCAGTCCACCAGAGGAGACGCAATGTCGCGCATCGATGTGCAAGTCCCCACCCGCGACGGCGTGAGTAAGGGCACGCTGCACGTGCCCGAGGGGGAAGGCCAGTGGCCGGGCGTGCTCGTCTTCACGGACATTTTCGGGCCGCGGGACGTCTTCGCCGCGATGGGTGACCGGCTCGCGAGCCTCGGCTACGTCGCGCTGATCCCGGACGTGTACTACCGCGAGGGCGACTACGCGCCGTTCGACCTGAAGACCGCGTTCTCCGATGAGCAGGAGCGGAACCGGCTCTTCGGCCTCATGTTCACGCTCACCAACGAGCGGGTCATCGCCGACGCGGGCGACTACGCGGACTTCCTGCTGGCACGGCCCGAGGTGCGCGGGTCCGCGATCGGCGCCCACGGGTACTGCATGGGCGGGCGGCTGACACTGGTGGCCGCCGGC
>JAWWPV010000877.1:0-6694 GCA_033854775.1 Trebonia sp. | reverse complement strand
CCGCGTACGCCGAGCGCCTGCGGACTACCACGGAGACGCTCATCGAAGGCTGCCCGCAGCCGGTGCTCGCCAGCTGGTCGCTCTCCGTCGAGCACGCCCACGAGCTGCCGCCCGCCGGCCTTTCCTGGCCGGCGCTGGTATTCGCCTCGGCCCTTGACACCAGCGGGATCCCGGCCGCCGTCCTCACCTCCCCCGCCGCGTGCGCCTATATCACCGGGCGCACTGGCATCACCGAACGCACGGGCATCACCGAACGCACGGGCGACGGCCAGGCGGGCGCCGACGGCAACCTCGTGCGGTCCGCTTACGCCGCCCTGGAGCGGCTCGGCCTGCTCAGCGTGGACCCCGCGAGCGCGGTACGCACCGTCTGGCTGCACACGGCGGTACGGGCCGCGGTACGCGCCTACCTCGCGCCTGGCAACGTCGAGCAGGTGGCGGCGGCCGCGGCCATGGCGCTGCTTGAGGCGTGGCCGGAGGCGGGCGCGCCGGGGAGCGGCCCGCACCTTAGCCAGGCGCTGCGGGACTCCGCCGCCGCGCTGCGTGCCTTCGCCGGCGACCTGCTGTGGAAACCGGAGGCCCATCCGGTGCTGCTCCGTGCGGGGACGTCGCTCTCGGAGGCCCCGGCGCTCACCGACGCCGCCATCGGGTACTGGCAGGCGCTCAGCGCCGCGAGCGGCCAGCTGCTCGGGCACGGGCACGCCCAGGCGGTGCTCGCCAGGGACCGGCTCGCCGGCGCGTTCGCAGGCAGCGGGCGCCTCGCCGAGGCGCTGCCCGTCTTCGAGGCGACGCTCGCCGACCGCGAGGCGGCCTTCGGCCCGCAGCACGCCGAGACCGTCACCGCACGGCTGAACGTGGCCAGGTCACTGAACGCGGCGGGGCGGGAGCCCGAGGCGATCGCGCTGTACGAGGAGGTGCTCGGGGCGTGGGAGCGGACGAGCGGGCCCGGGCACCGGGAGACGCTCGCGGTGCGGGTACAGCTCGCCGCCGCGTACGAGGTGGCGGGCAGGCGCGGCGACAGCATCCGGCTGTACGAGCGGGCACTCGCCGACGCTGAGCGGGAACTCGGCCCGACCCACCGTGACACGCTGTCCGCCCGGGCCAGCCTGGCCGGCGCCTACCGGGCCGCGGGGAGGACCAGGGAGGGGCTCAGGGAACTCCGCCGCGCGCTCGCCGACTGCGAGCGGTACCTGGGAGCGGACCACCCGATGACGGGCACGGTCAGGGACAACCTTCAAGCGGCAACGGAGTGATTTCCTCATGGCTCCACGGTCGGCAAGCACGGCGCAGTTTGACTACATCATCGTCGGCGGCGGCTCGGCGGGCAGCGCGCTGGCCTCCCGGCTGTCGGCCGACCCGACCACCCGGGTGCTCGTGCTCGAGGCGGGCCGGCCGGACTACCGCTGGGACCCGTTCATCCACATGCCCGCGGCCCTGACGTTCCCGATCGGGTCGCGGTTCTACGACTGGAAGTACTCCTCTGAGCCCGAGCCCCACCTGAACGGGCGGCGGATCTACCACGCGCGCGGCAAGGTGCTCGGCGGGTCGTCCTCCATCAACGGGATGATCTTCCAGCGCGGCAACCCGCTCGACTACGAGCGGTGGGCGGCCGACCCGGGGATGTCATCGTGGTCCTACGCGCACTGCCTGCCGTACTTCAAGCGGATGGAGAACTGCCTGGCGGCACCGGGCACGCCCGACGCCGAGTTCCGCGGGACCGACGGGCCCCTAGTGCTTGAGCGCGGGCCGGTCACCAACCCGCTGTTCGGCGCGTTCTTCGACGCGGTCCAGCAGGCCGGGTACCCGCTGACGTCCGACGTGAACGGGTTCAGGCAGGAGGGGTTCGCCGCCTTCGACAGGAACATCTCCGGCGGGCGGCGGCTGTCGGCGTCCCGCGCCTACCTGCACCCGGTGCTGTCCCGGCCGAACCTGCGGGTAGTGACCTGGGCGCACACCACGCGGATCCTGTTCAACGGGACGCGGGCGACCGGGGTGGAGTTCGTGCTCAGGGGCGACGCCGGGGTCGCCACCGTCGCCGCCGCGCCGCGCCGTGCCTACGGCGGTGAGGTGATCGTGTGCGCCGGGGCGTTCGGGTCACCGCAGCTGCTGCAGCTCTCCGGGGTCGGCAACGCGTCGGAGCTGTCGCCGCTCGGCATTCCCGTCGTCGCTGACCTGGCCGGGGTCGGCGAGAACATGCAGGACCACCTGGAGGTCTACGTCCAGTACGGGTCGAAGCTGCCGGTGTCGGTCGCGCCGGCGCTGAAATGGCGCAACCGCCCCTCCGTGGCGCTGCGGTGGGCGCTGGCCCGGTCCGGCCCCGGGGCCACGAACCACTTCGAGGCGGGCGGCTTCGTCCGGTCCAATGACGCCGTCCGCTACCCCAACCTCATGTTCCACTTCCTGCCCATCGCGATCCGCTACGACGGGTCCGCGCCCGCTGGCGGTCACGGGTACCAGGTGCACATCGGCCCGATGTACTCCGACTCGCGCGGCACGGTGAAGCTGACCTCGGCCGCGCCGTTCGACAAGCCCGCCCTGCGGTTCAACTACCTGTCCACCCAAACCGACCGCGCCGAGTGGACCGAGGCGATCGCGATCGCGCGACGGATACTGAACCAGCCGGCGTTCGACGACTTCAACGCCGGGGAACTGTCGCCAGGCCTGCCGGTGTCAGCGGAGAAGGAGGTGCTCGACTGGGTGGCGCGGGACGCGGAAACCGCGCTGCACCCGTCCTGCACGTGCGCGATGGGCACCGGGCCGCTGTCGGTCACCGATCCCCTGTCGCTGGCGGTCCACGGCGTGTCCGGGGTCCGGGTCGTCGACGCGTCGGTCATGCCGTATATCACCAACGGAAACATTTACGCGCCGACGATGATGATCGCGGAGAAGGCGGCCGACCTGATCATGGGCAATACACCGCTACCCGCGGCGACAATTCCCTTTTATCACCATAAATCGGGCGCAGACGTCGAGTAGCCAGGCGGCCGGAATTGGCCCGGGGAGCCCGCGGGCCAAAGCGGTTCGAGCCCTCGGCCCCCGAGGGCCAATAGAGGTGGCCTTTGGGGCCCGCGGGCCAAATGGGAGGCGGCACCTGGGGCCATAGGGGCGCGGCGACGGAGCACCCACATGGTGGAACCAATCGCGTTATGGCGGGGAATGTCTGGACAGCGGGCGGGGAATCTCCTCATCATCATGTCCAAATCGATGACTGCTTGATGGGAGCTGCCCTTCATGTCCGGCCCCGAAGATGACCCGCTGCCCGAGGCGGTCGCCCTCGTTGACGGGGCCGCTCGCGCGGGGCTCAAGCTCCGGCTGCTCGGCGGGCTCGGGGTGCGCGTGGTATGCCCCGACTTCCCGCCCAGGCTCCGGCCCGGCCAGGACATGGACCTGGCCTGCGCGTCCAAGGGCCGGCGCGACGTCGCCGCCTACCTGGAGAAGAGCGGGTGCGTCCCCGATAGGATGTTCAACTCGCTCAACGGGGACCGGCAGATGTACTTCACCGCCGCGTCCGGCCGGCCCGTCGACGTCATGGTCGACCGGCTGGTCATGTGCCACACGCTGGACTTCCGGCCCTCGTTCGGCAACTCCTCGCTCACCCTCGACCCCGCCGACCTGCTGCTTTCCAAGCTTCAGATCATCGAGCTGAACGCCAAGGACGCGCGCGACATCACGCACCTGCTGTCCGGGGTGCCGATCGGCGGGAAGGCGCCCGGCCAGGCAAGCGACGTCCAGGTCATCGGTGCCCCGTTCATCAACCCGGGCCGATTCGGTGAGGTCCTGGCGGCGGACTGGGGGTGGTGGCGCACCACGACAGGGAACCTGGAGAAGCTGCCCGCGCTGCTCGCGCAGAGCCCGGAGATGATCCCGCCGCGGCCGCGGTTCGACGCGCTCGAGCAGGCCGCGCGGCTGCTCGACGTGGCCAAGTCGGTGCCGAAGTCGATGAAGTGGAAGCTGCGGGCCAACGTCGGTGACCGGGTCCGCTGGTACGAGCGGCCGGAAGAGGTAGCGCACTAGGAGACCCCTCATGAAGATGTTCTTCGCCACCGACATCCACGGGTCGGAGATCTGCTGGAAGAAGTTCCTGAACGCCGCCGCCTTCTACAAGGCCGACCTGGTCGTGCTCGGCGGTGACGTCACCGGCAAGGTCATGGTCCCGATCGTCGCCTGCCCCGGCCACTGGGAGGTCACGGTCCGCGGCGAGCGGCTGCGCCTGGAGAGCAGGGCGGAGCTGCTCAAGGTCGAGCAGCAACTGCGGGACCGCGGGTCGTACCCGGCGATCGTCACCCGGGAAGAGCTCGGCCAGCTCAGCTCGCAGGACGCGATCGACCAGCGGTTCAACTCCGAGATGACCAGTTCCCTCGACCGCTGGCTCGACATGGCCGACGGCAAGCTGCGCGGCGGCGCGATCCCGTGCATCCTCAACGGCGGCAACGACGACATCTTCGAGATCGACCCGATCCTGGAGTCGGCGCCAAGCGTGACGTTCGCGGAGGGAAAGGTCATCGACCTCGCAGGAAGCGGGTTCACGATGATCTCGATGGGCTATACCAACCCGACGCCGTGGGACACCCACCGCGAGGCGCCGGAAGAGGAACTCGCGGCGCGGATCGACGCCATCGCGGCGCGGGTCCCCGACATGAACAGGGCCGTATTCAACTTCCACGCGCCGCCGTACGGCACCGGGCTCGACGAGGCACCCGAGCTGGACGCCAGCATGCGGCCCACGCACGGCGGCGCGGTCATGAAGCCGGTCGGGTCCACGGCCGTCCGCGACGCCATCCTGAAATACCAGCCGCCGCTTTCCGTGCACGGGCACATTCACGAAAGCCGCGGCGTGGCCAAGCTGGGCCGGACCCGCACCGTCAACCCCGGAAGTTCATACGGGGATGGCGTACTTCAGGCCGCCCTGATCGACATCAATCCAAAGAACGGAAAAGTCAAGTATGTCCTAGTTAACGGCTGAATGTTATGGTGCTGCCGTGGCGCAAAGGTGCACATTGACAATTTTCTATTAAATACCGGAGGGCCCATGGCCGCTGATGCGCTCGGCGAAGAAAGACCAACGCTATTCCTGCGGAAAGCGACGGGCCTGGTGCGCGGCTGGTCAGTCCGCGACTCGATGATCTACGCCTGCCTATCCACTAACGTCGTCACGCTCGGCTTGGTCGAATTCGCGTTTCAAGACGCTTTCCCCACCGGGCAACTGCTCACCGCGGTGCTGATCTCCGGCGTCTGGGTCTCGTTCCTCGTCCTCGCGTACACCGGCCTCGTCGTCACGATCCCCCGGGCCGGCGGCGACTACGTCTGGCAGTCCCGGATCCTCGGCAGCGGAATCGGCTTCGTGATGGCCGCCACCGGCTGGTGGTTCATCCTGTGGCTGTGGGCGCCGATCTACGGCACCGTGCTCGCCGAGGAGTTCTTCCAGCCGCTGTGGGTGGCGTTCAACGACCCGTCGGGCGCCGCCTGGTTCGCCACGCACACCGGGACTTTCGTCGTCACGCTCATCACGATCGCCCTGGCGGGCACCCTGGTCTCGCTCGGCATGGCCGGCTACGCCAAGGTGCAGAAGTGGTGCTTCTACGGCGGCCTGCTCGGCTTCGTGATCATCGTGATCATCATGCTGATCAACAACCAGTCGGACTTCATCTCCGCGTTCAACAACGAGTCGGCCAAGCTGTTCGGGATGAAGAACGCGTACGCGGCGACGACCGCCGCGGCGACCAAGACCGGGGTCACCCCGCCTGGCTTCGGGTTCACCGGGGACCTCGGGCAGTCCATGCTGCTCGTCCCGATGCTGATGTTCTACCTGCTGTGGCCGAACTGGGGCACCACGCTCTACGGCGAGGTGCGCGGCGCGGGCGACTTCAAGCGCGTGTTCGCCGGGATGTTCGCCGGCCTGTGGACGACCGTCATCCTGTCGGTCATCCTCCTTGCCCTGTTCGCCAAGACGTTCGGCTACGTCTTCTACCAGGATGCCAACGCGACCTGGCTGGCCGGTACCGGGCTGCCGGTCTTCCCGTACCCGCCGATGCTGGTCGGCTGGCTGGTGAACAACCAGGCCTTCGAGGTGATCCTGATCCTCCTGATGAGCCTGTGGTTCTTCGCGTGGGTGGGGACGCTGTTCCTGTCGTCGACCCGGGTGATCTTCGCGGCGGCGTTCGACCGGATCCTGCCGGACGGCGCGGCCCAGGTGTCGGAGAAGCGCCGGGTGCCGGTGTGGTCGCTGGTGCTGATGCTGCTGCCGGCCGTGGGGCTTGCCGCGCTGTACTCGTACAACTCGTCGTTCCACACCTACACGCTCGACGCGACGCTGGTCATCGCGGTGACGTACCTGTTCTCCGCGATCGCCGTGGTGATCCTGCCGTTCCGCAAGCCGGACCTGTGGGCCGCCTCCCCCGCCGCCAAGCTCAAGCTGCTCGGCGTCCCGATCGTGCCCGCCGCCGGCTTGATCACGATCGGCCTCATCGGGTACTGCCTGTACGAGTGGCTGTCCAACAGCGCGTACGGGGTCAACAACAACGACTCGCTGATCTACATGGGCGCGATGTACGTGCTCGCCCTGGTGATCTACGTCGCGGCGCGCGTCATCCGGTCCCGCCAGGGCATCGACCTCTCCCTGATCAACAAGGAGATCCCGGTCGAGTAGCCGGGTTAGCCGCGCCGAAGGATCAGCACCATCCGCCAGGCGGTCGGGGCG
>JAWWPV010000876.1:0-2534 GCA_033854775.1 Trebonia sp. | reverse complement strand
CCGACCGATTCCCCTTCGCCAGCATAACCAACGACCCTCCGGCGGCTTGGAACCGCTCCACGTATGAGTCCATGCGGCCTGCGGTTGTCGGGCCGAATGACCCCGACGCGTAGCCCTCTGGCGTCTTCGCCGGGCCTGCGTAGTAGACCGGGTGATCGCGCAGGTACTCGGGCATCGGCTCGCCGGCGTCAAGCCGTTCCGCGATCTTCGCGTGCGCGATATCGCGGGCGACGATCATGGTCCCGGTAAGCGACAGTCGCGTCTTTACCGGATAGTTCGTCAGTTCGGCGCGGATTTCAGACATGGGCCTATTCAGGTCGATCGAAACGACCTCCGCCGTGTCCGAGGCAACCGACGCGGGATCCGGCATGTACCGCGCGGGATCGGTCTCGAGCTGCTCAAGGAAGACGCCCTCTGCCGTGATCTTGCCGAGTGCCTGCCGGTCCGCCGAGCACGAGACGGCGATCGCCACCGGGCAGGACGCCCCGTGCCTGGGCAGCCGGACCACCCGCACGTCGTGGCAGAAGTACTTGCCGCCGAACTGCGCGCCGATCCCGATCTTCCGGGTGATCTCCAGGACGGTCTGCTCAAGCTCCAGGTCACGGAACCCGTACGCGAGGGCGGACCCGGCTGTCGGCAGCGTGTCCAGGTAGCGCGCCGACGCGTACTTGGCGGTCTTCAGCGCGAACTCCGCGCTGGTCCCGCCGACCACGATCGCCAGGTGATAAGGCGGGCAGGCGGACGTCCCGATGGCCCGGATCTTCTCCTCGAGGAACGAGGCCATCCTGGCCGGGTTCAGCACCGCCTTCGTCTCCTGGTACAGGTACGACTTGTTCGCGGAGCCACCGCCCTTGGCCATGAAAAGGAACTTGTAGGCGTCCCCGTCCGTCGCGTAGAGCTCGATCTGCGCGGGCAGGTTCGACCCGGTGTTCTTCTCATCCCACATGGTCAGCGGCGCCATCTGGGAGTAGCGCAGGTTGAGCTGGGTGTACGCGTCGTAGACGCCGCGGGCGAGGTGCTCCTCGTCCCGCCCGTCGGTGAGCACTCCCTGGCCGCGCTTGCCCATCACGATCGCGGTGCCGGTGTCCTGGCACATCGGCAGGATGCCCCCGGCCGCGATGTTCGCGTTTTGCAGCAGGTCGCGCGCGACGTACCGGTCGTTCGGCGAGGCCTCGGGGTCATCGAGGATGGACCGCAGCTGCTTCAGGTGCGAGGGGCGCAGCAGGTGGGCGATGTCGCGAAAGGCCGTCCGGCTCAGCAGCGTGAGCGCCTCAGGATCGACGGAAAGAAAGGATCGCCCGAACGCCTGCCTGCCTTCCACCCCGCCCTCAGCGATCTTCCGGTAGGTGGTCTCGTCGTGCCCGAGCGGCAGCAGGTCCGCGTAGGAGAACTCAGCCATGGACCCAAGCTTAGAGCGACTAGCAGCCATGACCTGCGTGACGTTGGTCGCGTTGAAGAAGTCAGAAAACTCATAGCCGTGTCGGTAACTTCCCGACTTGTTTGGGTATCCGCAACCTTGTATCGTGACGGTGTGCGGCGGCGCTGCGCCACGCGGTGCCCCCGTCCGCTTGTGGAATTGTTCGCCACGCAGTGCCCCCGTCTGCGGAGGCTGAGCGGTGGCGCCGTCGCACTCAACTCGTCTTCTCGCCATGGTCGGTGAGCTACGCACACCAGCACCACGGCGGGCAGCCGCCGGGAACCGGCACTGCCGCACTCAGCCCAACCACTCACCTGGGCCCGCGCTTGCCGCAAGCACCCCCTCTGTTTTCCTCCCCCAGCCAGCGGAAGCCTGACGGGTCCTGAGCCCGTTAGGGCGATCCGGTCAGGCCGGCAACCGGCCAGAACGTTGAATCCCGGCTCAGCAGGTCACCGTCCAGTTGGCCTCGGCAGGTAGCCCGTCGCGGTCAACAGGGCGCGGGTGAAGCGGCTGAGGGGGACCGCGGGGAGTTCCTCGCGGGTGAACCAGGCGACGTCGCTGAGTTCGCCGTCGGCGGGCGCGGGGACGCCAGCGACGACGCTGGCCTCGTAGACCGCCGTGACGTAAGCGGCGCGGTCGCCGTTCGGGTAGATCACCTCGTAGTCCGGACCGCCGAGCACGTCCACCAGGCGCCTGAGCCGGATCTCGACGCCGATCTCCTCGCGCGCCTCCCGTACCGCCGCCTCCGCGGGTGACTCACCCGGGTCAACGGCCCCGCCGACGGTTCCCCAGCCGTCGGCGTGACCAGTCGGCCAGGCCAGCAGTACCCGTCCTCTCTCATCGAGCGGCAGGACGGTGGCGCACGGCAGCAGCAACTGCTCGTGCCCGACGAAGGCCCGCAGCCGGGCAATATGCGGCGCTATCCCCATACCGGCAACCTACAGCCGCCGACTCAGACGGGAGTCGGGGATGCGCAGGCCCTGCCTAGTAACACCGGCCCCACCAGTCATTATCCCCAAGCGCGTCCGCACCCCGCCTGCCGGATGGTTGTGGCAACGGTCCGGCTATAGGCGGCTCGCTGCCACAACCACCCGCCTGCCCGTCCGGAAGGGAGTGG
>JAWWPV010000875.1:0-2528 GCA_033854775.1 Trebonia sp. | reverse complement strand
ACGGGCGCGCCGTGCGCTTCTTGCTGTTATCACGGCGGCCCTCGTCGGCGCCGAAGGTTTGGCGCCGCATTGTGGCCGAACGCGTGGCGGGGAGCTAGGCGCTGCCCGCGCCGTGCGCTTCTTGCTGTTATCCTCGCGGGGGCCGGAGGCCGATGAGAATGCGGTCAAGGACCTCGCCGAGCGCCGCGCGCTCGGCGGCCGGGTCGTCGGCGCGGGCGATGGCCAGGCTGGCCTCGGTCAGCATCGCGATGAGCAGCCGGGCCAGGGCACGGACCGGCACCTGGTCAAGGTCGCCGGTGCTCATGCAGCGCCGCAGCCACTCCTCGAGCAGGCTGCGGCCGTAGCGCTCGACGAGGTCCTCCCACGCCTCCGCGCCGAGCACCCGGGGGCCATCCACGAGCACGATCCGCTGGAAGTCGCCGCCCACGCACACGTCGAGGAAGGCGCTCACCCCGTCGCGGATCTCCGCCATCGGCGACTCGGCCTCCGCGGCGAGCTGCTCGTCGATGAGCCGCGTCGCCACGTCGGCCGCCGCCTCCGCCATCGCGGCGCGGAAGATGTCCGCCTTATCGCGAAAGTGGTGGTAAAGCGCGCCCCGGGTGACGCGGGCCTCGGCAACGATCTGCTCCGTGCCGGTGCCATCGAAGCCGTGGGCGGCGAACAGCCGGCGGGCGGCGGTGATCAGGGCGCCGCGGGTGTCGGCCGCGTGCTCGGCTCTCCTCGCCGACTGTGCCCGCGACCTTGTGGCTGACGTTCGTGTCACCTCCGGCCCGGGGTCCGGCGATGCGGGAGGTTGCGGATTCGCTGCCATACAGCCATCATGTGACATACAGCGTGTATGTTCAATGCGCTGTGCATGTTGACTGCGCTATGTATGCCGTTGCGATGTACCCAGTGCGCTCAGCTGCGAGCAGTCGGCCCAGAGGCCACGAGAGACGGAGACTGGATCATGGCTATGCCGTTTCACCTCACGGTGAAGCTCGGGACTTACCTGATGAAGCAGAAGCTCCGCGGCGTCAAGAAGTACCCGCTGATCATGGAGCTTGAGCCGCTGTACGCGTGCAACCTCAAGTGCGCCGGCTGCGGCAAGATCCAGCAGCCCGCCGAGCTGCTCAAGCAGCGGATGTCGGTTGAGCAGGCCGTCGCCGCCGTCGAGGAGTGCGGCGCGCCGATGGTGTCGATCGCCGGCGGCGAGCCGCTGATGCACCCGAAGATCCACGAGATCACCGCCGAGCTGCTGAAGCGGAAGAAGTTCGTCGTGCTGTGCACGAACGCCGTGTTCCTGCCCAAGCACATCGACAAGTTCAAGCCGAACAAGAACTTCGCCTGGATGGTCCACCTGGACGGCGTCGGCGACCGGCACGACGAGGCGGTCGCCAAGAAGGGCGTCTTCGTCCAGGCCGTCGAGGCGATCAGGCTGGCCAAGTCGAAGGGCTTCGCGGTCTACACGAACACCACGGTGTTCAATACCGACACCCCGCAGGACCTGATCGAGACCCTGGACTACATCAACAACGAGCTCAAGGTCGACCGCCTGGAGATCGCCCCCGGCTACGCCTACGCCAAGGCACCCGACCAGGACCGCTTCCTGGGCGTGACGCAGACCCGCGAGCTGTTCAGCAAGGCGTTCGCCGACGGCCGCCGCAAGAACTGGCGCTTCAACCACTCCCCGCTCTACCTGGACTTCCTCGAGGGCAAGGCCGACTTCCAGTGCACCCCGTGGGGCGTTCCGCTCTACACGCTGCAGGGCTGGCAGCGCCCCTGCTACCTGATGGACGACGGCTACGTCGACACCTGGAAGGAACTGATCGAGGAGACCGACTGGGACAAGTTCGGCCGCGGCAAGGACCCGCGCTGCGACAACTGCATGGCGCACTGCGGCTACGAGCCGACCGCGGTCCTCGCGACCATGGACTCCCTGCGCCAGAGCCTGCGCGCCATGGTCAGCCACTGACCCGTCGGACAAGGTCAGCGGCATCCCGAACGGGTTCCCGTTGCACGTCCTGGTGTTACGCGTCGCCCCGCCCCGGGAGCCCTCCCGGCGGCGGAGCGGGGCGGCCGTCGAGGCCTGGCGGGGGACGTCACCTCATACGGGGTTAGTGCGCCGCCGCGTCCAGCGCGGCTCGCAGCTGGTCAAGCGACGGCACCCCGTCGAGGCTCCCGTCGGGCAGCCGGTAGAGCCGGCAGGAGAGGCTGGCCGGCTCCCCAGGCGCCGCGAACGGGTCGACGCCGTCGATCAAGAGGGTGGGCGAGCCGCGCAGGCCAAGTCGCCGCGCCCGCGCCGCGTCGCTCACCTCGCGCCGGACGATGGTCGCCTCGCGCCCGGCCAGGGCCTGGGCTAGCCGCTGTTCGAACGCCTCACGGTGCGGGAAATCCGGCACCGTCAGCAGCGTCAGTTTCATGCCTGCCTCCCCTGTACCCGGTTGGGTCCCTTGTTCGCAACCGAGCGTAAGCCTTCCACCTCGCTGGAAGGTGAGAACGCGCGCGCCGCGCTGCGCGACCTGCACGCGCGCGCCGTCAGCGGCGGG
>JAWWPV010000874.1:0-13241 GCA_033854775.1 Trebonia sp. | reverse complement strand
TGGTCACCCCGAAACCAACGCGTTCGGAGTCCGCCCAGTCCAGGCCGGCGTCGGCCACGACACCTTCCGCGGTCCCCGCGGCCGCCAGGTACGCCTGCATCGCCCGGCGCAGCACCGGATTGCCCGCCCATCCCGGATCGGCGAACCGGCGGTCGCGCCGGGACGGCTGCACCTGCGAAGTGCCCACCGCGATGCGGCCCAGCTCACCCAGCAGCTGGCGCCCCCGCCCGGCGACAAGCCGGGGCCGGCCAGCCAGCGCCGCAGCCAGGCGCAGGCCGGAACCACCCGGGTTCACCCGGCGCAGCGAGCCGATGGCCGCATCGGTGAGCAGCAGGTCTAGGGGCGCCGCTACGGCATCCGCCGCGGCCGATCTGATCGTCTCACTGTCCTGGCTCATGATCTCTCCTCCAGAGGAGCCTAAGCAGCAGGGCGCGTTCTTCCATTGGTCGCTGGTTACGAACCCGGGGCCAGGCATGGTCCTGCGGGCACAGGCTTTCGCCGTGGGAAGCCCCAGTGAGCGCAGTGCACGTTCTGGGCTCTCGGCGTTCGCTGATAACCCGTCTATCGAGTCACCGGGATCCGGTGATGGCTTATTTCCTGGTGCCGTTGACCGCGGAGAGAAGCCCGCCACGCACAGCATCTCGGTGCTGTGCCTATGCCACCGAGGCCAGCAGCTCGCGTGCTTCTGCGTCGAGGGCGAGATTTGCGACGGCCATGTTCTCTTCGAGGTGGCGCATCGAGGAGGTGCCGGGGATCAGGAGCACCTCTGGCCGCAGGTCAAGCAGCCAGGACAGGGCCACCTGAGCTGGGGTGCGGCCCAGGCGCGCCGCGGTATCTGTTACCTGCGGGCTGGCAAGTACCGGATTGCTGGCGGCGAACCCTGAGCCGAGCGGGAAGAACGGCACGAAGGCGATGCCGCGGGCATGGCACTCCTCGAGCACGGGCATGGACCGCCGGTCCGCCAGGTTCATCAGATTCTGCACGCAGGCGATGTCGGTTTCGGCGAGCGCGTGCAGGAGGTGGTCGCGGGAGACATTGCTCAGGCCGACGCCGCCGATCAGCCCGTCGTCGCGCGCTTTCACCATGGCGGCGAGCTGGTCATCGAACCGCTGGTCAGGCCGGGCGTCGTCCATCAGGCGCAAGTTGACTACGGCCAGGTGGCCGACGGCCAGGGTGCGCAGGTTGTCTTCGATTCCCTGCCGGAGCTGGCCCGGCAGGTCGTACCGCAGCACTCCGCCTGATGCGTCCCGGCGCGCGCCTACCTTGCTGACCAGGGCAAGACCCGATGGGTAGGGATACAGCGCCGCCCGGATGAGCTCATTGGCGACATCGGGACCATAGAACTGGGCGGTATCAACGTGATCGACGCCGAGTTCGGTCGCGCGGCGCAGGACCGCGATGGCCGCATCGCGGTCTCGCGGCGGGCCGAATACGCCCGGGCCAGGCAGCTGCATCGCCCCGAAGCCGATGCGGGACACGGTTGCAGACCCCAGAAGGTGACGGTGCCTGTTGTGCCGGGCGGATGCTGGGTCCATACAGCCAGGGTCGAGCCAGGGCAGGTGAACCCGCATCGCCAGGATCTGGTGACCGCGGCACTAACGCGTGATGCCCCTGACAGCAGCCGCAGCCCTTCGGGCGCGCTGAACTCGGCGAGCGCCTCGTGGTGCCTGCTGCGTCCGGCGTAGGGCATGCCAGTAGCCAGATGCGGCAGCAGCCTGATGCCGGGCCCGCTGTCTGTCTCCAGGGCCCGCGCGGGAACGCAAATCACCAGAACCGGGTGACGCCATCTCACCCTGACGAGCCCTAGCGTCGAACGCGTTCGCCCGCAGTAATTCGCCGTCATGCCAACGGCAGTCAGGAGGTAGGCATCATGAGCTCCCAAGTGGCGGTCGTGATCGGAGCAGGCGCGCTCGGGCGCGCCACCGCAGCGATCCTCGCCGACAGTGGCCTCACAGTGGTGGCCGTCGACCGGACACAGGACGCGCTGCGGGAACTCCCGGACGGGATCCGGCGCGAGGTAGCCGACACCACCGATCCCGCCGTGGCGAGGCCGCTTGTCGACCGGCTCGCCCGCGAGATCGGGCCCCCGGCCATCCTGGTGAATACCCTCGGCGCATTCCGGCAGGGAGACGCGCTCAGCACGACGCCCGAGACGCTGCAGCTCATGATCGATGTCAACCTGGGACCCGCGCTGTGGATGACCCAGGCGGTAGCGCCGCATATGACGCAGCAGGGCTCAGGTGCCATCGTGCACGTAGCCGCCCGGCCCGGGATTGAGCCGCAGGCCGGCATGACAGCCTACAGCGCGAGCAAGGCGGCCCTGGTCCACCTGACCCGGATCTTGGATGTCGAGCTGCGCCCGCACGGAATCCGGGTGAACGCGGTCGCGCCCCAGTTGCTGGATACCGCCACGAACCGGGCGGCGTTCCCGGAGGAGGTGATGGCCCACGCGGTCGCTCCGGAAGCGATCGCCGGCGTGATCGCGTTCCTTGTCAGCGACGCCGCGGCGCCGGTGAGCGGAGCGATACTGCCGGCGTACGGCGCCTGAGAACCAGAGCCCGGCAATGTCAACATTCCCGCTCGGCCGGTGGCGCGTCAGGCGATCCGGGTACGGCGCGATGCAACTCGATGGACCATTCGCCTCAGGCGGGCCAGCTGAGCCGGCCACAGCCACTGGCGTTCTCCAGGCTGCGGTCGCGGCTGGTGTCGATCACATCGACACGGCCCAGTACTACGGGGCGGTCAACGACCTGATCCGCGAAGCGCTCTACCCCTACCCGGACCAGCTGGCGATCGTCAGCAAGGTCGCAGTCGGCGGCGGGCTGGCCGCTGGGAGCCCGTCCGGAGAATCGCGCCAGCTGCGCGCGGGCATCGCCGACAATCTGCGCAGCCTGCGGGTGGGCCAGCTCGCGGCGGTGAACCTCCGCCTGCCCGGTGACGGCCCCGTCGATGCGCGCTTCGATGACCAGCTGGCTGCCCTGGTGGCGGCGCGCGACGAGGGCCTGATCGCGGGAGTCGGCCTGAGCAACGTCAGCCTCCGCCAGCTCCGGCATGCCGCGGCGGGTACTGACATCGTCTGCGTGCAGAACCTGTTCCATCTCGCCGACCGCGGCGCGACCCCGGTTCTGCAGGAGTGCCTGGGCCGCGGGATCGCGTTCGTGCCGTTCTGCCCGCTTGGCTGGCCACGCGGCGAGGCCAACCCGGTCCTCCGCAACCCGGTAGTTAACCAGACCGCTGCCCGTCTCGGCGCCACCCCGGCGCAAGTCGCGCTGCAGTGGCTGCTGCAGCTCGCCCCCAATGTGCTGCTGATTCCCGGTACCGCGTCCCTGGCGCACCTGCGCGACAACCTCGCCGCCGAGGACGTGGCGCTCGACGACGAGGCACTGCGCGACCTGAACGGTATCGGCATGCCCCAGCCCGGCCCGTAGGCCGGTTACCACCCGTGGTGCGCAGACCGGCCTGGTCCGCCGGAACGCCTCCGCACATGGGCCAGGCAGTCCTCGCAACCCCAGGACGAGGGCGTGACATCGCGGATCCGGTCGAGATGGGTGCAGTCGCCGTTCATGGTCAGGCGCTCCCGCTTCGGGTGCCCGGTGGTGCCTCGGCGGGGTCGAAGGCGGCGGAGAACAGATAGCTGGTCGCGAGACTGCGGTAGGGCCGCCATTTGTCAGCTATGGCGAGGACTTCCTGCTCGGTGGGGAGGTGTCCGAGCTGGTAGGCGGCCCGGACGGCCTTGCGCAGCGCAAGGTCGCCGGGCAGGACGACGTCTTCTCGGCTGAGCGCGATGAGCAGGGCGCCCTGCACGGTCCACGGGCCGATTCCCGGGATTGGGGTGAGCTCGGCCATGAGCTCGTCGTCGGGCAGCCTGCTCAGGGCGTCCTGGCTAAGCCGTCCGTCCGTAAGCCGCTCGGCGAGGTCGCGGAGTGTGCTGATCTTCCGCCACGACAGCCCCGCCTCGCGGAGCTGGCCGGGATCTACGGCCAAGAGTTCGGCGGGGGAGGGGAGATGGCCGCTGAACAGGGCCTCGATGCGGGCCAGGGTCCGGCGGGTCGCCGGGACCGAAAGCTGCTGGCCGGTGACCTGGAACAGCAGGGCACCATACAGATCCATCGGCGGCAGCTGGGCCAGCCACGCCCGGGGATCGAAGGCCGGCCGGTCGTCGATGAGCCGGGCCAGCACCGGGTCGGCGTCGCGAAGGTAGGAACGCGCCTGCCGGAGCCACGTATCGCGGCTGGAATCCCCGGTCACCGAGCCCGTTCCCTTTCCTGGCCGGCGTGCGCGCGGCCATCAGCCTGAGCAGGCCTGGCGACTGAGGTAGATGCTGACTTGACCACAACGCCTAGGCTAGCCACCGTCCCGGTGAGCGGCTCTCACCTCATTCTGGTGATTTACGATGCCGTGTGAGCTGGCGGACCTCGAGCAGGCCGAGGCCGAGCGCCTCCACCCCGGCCAGCACGCCGAATAGTGCCGACTGATCCAGGAGTCCGGTCAGCGCGGTGTCATGGCCCTGCTGCCGCGGCACCATCGCCGGGAACGCAGATAGTGCTGTGGCGCCGAGCTGACCCTTGATGCGGATCGCGTACAGGGCAGGGACCGGATAGTTCACTACTTGCGCTGCCAGACCATAGGGCATACACTCCACCTCACGTGCAAACCGGTTTGTGTTCAGCTCACCCCATCTGATAAGGCCTTTTCCCCCAGGCTGAGAGAATTCAATCGTGAATGAGCAAACTAGTTTGCGATCTAGCTCGTCTGAATCGGCCCCGAACATCCAGGCGGTTGCGAAGGCAGCTGGTGTCAGCAAGACCACTGTCTCCCACGTGATTTCGGGGAAGCGCCCCGTATCCGCGGCCACTCGGCGGAAGGTCGAGAAGGTGATGGCGGACCTCGGGTTCGAGCCGAATTTCTTCGCCCAGGCGATGCAGAGCAAACGGAGCAACTCCATCGCTTTGATCGTTCAGGACCTCACCAACCCCTACTATCCCGCGCTTGCGCGCGGCCTGCAGGAAGCGATGGCAGACGAGAACCACGTCGTCATGCTGTTCGATGCGCGAGCAGGCAAGAACCTAACCGAGGTGTTCGTCAAGGAAATGATCCAACGGCGGGTGGACGGTGTGGTCGCCGCGGCGACTCTCACGCCGACAGAGCTTGGACGTCTTGAGCGTGCTGACATATCGGTCGTTGCCGTTGGCTCGGGGGTGAATGGGGACGAGGTCGACTGGGTTTCGGCGGACGACGAGGCGATCGCCGAGGAAGCGACCACGTACCTGCACACACAGGGGTACCAGCGCATTGCGATCATCCGGGGCCCGGTCGACAGCGAGCCGGGGGGCGCCCGGTTCCGGGGGTGGACGCGCGCACTCCAACGTGCCGGGTTGGAACCGGCGCCAGGCTTCGTCGCCACGGCCGATTGGACTACCAAAGGTGGTTCCCGTGCCGCCGAGGAGATGCTGAGCGCGCGCGAGAAACCGGATGCGATCTTCTGCGCCAATGACCAGATGGCGATCGGCGCGCTCAACGCCCTGCTTGCCCGGAGCGTTCGCGTGCCCCAGGACATCGCCGTCGTGGGCGTCGACGACATCGATGCCGCCGCGCTCGTGCGCCCCGCACTGACCACCGTGCGGGTGCCTGCCGAAGAGATCGGCCGTGCCGCCGGAGATCTGCTGATCCACCGGATCACCAACGGCACCGCGACTGCCCACCGGCACATTCTTGTTCAGCATTCCCTCATCCCTCGCGACTCCGCATAGGTCCCGCAACTACAAGCAGCAGCACCATCCAGACAGCAACGCGATTCCGTGACCCAAATACGGGAGAGAAATGCACGACGTCCTCGATCCTCGCGACCAGGTGCCCGATGAGGCTGAGCAGTTGCTTCATAGCGGGTATGCGGTCGACGGTCTCCTTCGAGCCGCCAGAGAGGCTTCGCGCCTGTCGGATCTTTCCGGTCTGGCCGAGATCGCGAACAGCCTCACGCGGGCGCAACGGTCTCCGGACTGGCCCTACGAGGAATCCTCCGAAAGCTCGCAGCTCACCGAGGTACTCACTGGCCTGCCTGTTCTGGCTGTCGATCATGATGCCATCGCGGATCGCATCCACGGTGCGTGGCTCGGACGCTGCGTGGGAAACACGTTGGGCAAGCCGGTCGAGGGGCTGACCCGCGAGGAGGTCGGCATCTACCTGCGCGCTGTGGGTCAGTGGCCGCAGACCGGCTACATTCCGATGCTGGACGAATTGCCGGCCGGCGTGAGCCACCTGCACGAGTCCGCACCGTTCGCTTCGGCCGGTCGCTTCAAGGACGTGCCGCGCGACGACGATCTCGACTGGACGATCCTCGGCCTTGCCATGATCGAAGAGCACGGCGAGGCGATCAGCACCGAGGACATCGCGCGCGCCTGGCTCGACTGTCTGCCTTTCACTCAGACCTTCACCGCCGAACGGGTCGCTTACCGCAACCTCATCCGCGGTATCCCGGTCGACGAGGCAGCTCGGATCGAGAACCCGTACCGAGAATGGATCGGCGCTCTGATCCGGGCGGACATATTCGGCTACATCCATCCCGGTGATCCTGCCGCGGCTGCGAGACTCGCGCTCGTCGACGCGCGCCTCAGCCACTTGAGCAACGGGATCTACGGCGAGATGTGGGCGGCTGCGCTCGTCGCCTCCGGCCTCGCAGTGAACGACGCCCGCGAAGCACTCGGCATCGCCCTCCGAGCGGTGCCCCGCTCATCCCGGCTGTGGCTCTCCCAGCAATCCTTGCTCGCTCTCTACGACGACGGCACGAGCGCGGACGACGCATTGCAATGGATTGATCGCGAGCTCGGACATTACAACTGGGTCCACACGGTGAATAATGCCGCGCTCATCAGTCTCGGGTTGCTCTGGGGATCGGATTTCACCTCGGCGGTCACTATCGCCATCGCCGGCGGCCGGGACACCGACTCCACCGCTGCGACCGTGGGAAGCGTCTACGGTGCGCTGCACGGTCTGGCGTCCATCCCCGAGCACCTGGTGGGGACGACCCATATCCATGTCCGGAGCGCGGTTCGCGACTTCGACCGCATACGCATAGCCGAGCTGGCGGAGAGAACTATGCACCTTGCCGGGCGGATCGTAGCCGGGCCATGACACCGATATCGGTCATCATCGACACCGATCCCGGGCTCGGCGAGCCCGGTAGCGACATAGACGATGGCCTGGCTATCGCGCTCGCAATCCGTTCACCGGAATTGCAGGTTCTGGGTATCACGACGGTCAACGGCAACGTCGACGTCAGCACGGGTACAGATGTGGCGCGGCGGCTGAACGAACGGTTGGGCATACCCGACCTGCCTGTGGCGCGCGGTGCGGCGACACCGCTCGCCCGCGACATGGCCCCAGTTCGAGCGATGTTCCATGCCGTTGCCAACGAGCCGGTCCAGGATCGCCACAGCACGCCGGGCCGCACCAAGCTGGGTCCCACGACGGCGGAACCTGCGGCAGACTTCCTCGCCCGTACGACCCGTGAGCTCCCTGGTGAGATCACGGTGATCGCCATCGGGCCAATGACGAACATCGCATTGGCAATCGAGCAGGACCGATCGTTCGCCCGCAACGTCGCGGAGCTGGTGCTCATGGCCGGAAGCGCTACCACCTATGCCCAGAACGTGACCGTCGTCGGGGATTTCAACTCCTATGCCGACCCTGAAGCGCTCGACATCGTCATGCGCAGTGGAGCGAAGATTCGCATGGTCGGACTCGATCAGACGTCTCGGGTCATGCTCACCCGAGACGACGCCGAGTCCCTGCGCGCATCTGACAACCCTTTCTCCCTGTGGGTAGCGGACTGTACAGACGCATGGATCGATTTTCTGGGCCGCGCCTTCCCGAATCGCCCCGAGCATGTCGACGCCTGCTTCCTCCACGATCCGCTGGTCGTCGCTTCTGTCATCGAACCCGCCATCTGCGCATGGGATGAGGCGGATGTCCAGGTCGAAACGCGCAGCGAGCTTGCACGGGGCCTGGTCGTCGCCGACCGCGGTCTCGCGTTGCGCCCGATGGGTGCGCCGAACGCGCGTGTCGCTATCGACACCGACGTGGCCACCTTCCGTGGGTTCTTCCTCCAACGCATGCGAACACCACTTTGAGCGCCCAGTACAGGTAGCCGCCTTAGGCCCCGACCCGCTGACCCGCAGAGGCACGAGAAGGAGAAACACAATGCACATTCACACAGGAGTGCAGCGACTGCCCGGTGCAGGCGCTCTTATCTTTTCCGCAGCACTGGTTCTGTCCAGTTGTGCCGGAACCGGCGCCAGTTCGAGTTCGGCGCTGCTTCCCGCCAAACTGACGGAGCCGACGAAGCCGGTCACCATCAACTATGCGGGTGCTGCTTACTCGGCAGCTGACATCAAGCCCGTGATCCAGGCATTCGAGAAACTCCACCCGAACATAAAGGTCAACTATGAAGCGGACCCGTTCGAGAGTTTCAACAGCATCCTTAGCGCCCAATTGACGGCCAAAGACAAAGCGATCGACGTATTCGATGTCGATATGCCGCGAACCGACGCCTATGTCAATCGCGGCTGGCTGACGGATCTCTCGTCCGTCTTCCCGAACGTAAAGGGCAAGATCGACTCCGCCTCGCTTGCCGCTGCGACGGTCAGCGGCAAACTGATGGCCCTGCCCTACCAGACGTCGACGAACATCATGTATTACAACAAGACGCTTCTGAAGGCCGCCGGCATCCCGTTCCCATCGGCGGACCCTACGGGCCGGCTGACCTGGGAGCAGGTCGAATCGGACGCGACCAAGGCGAAGGCTGCTGGAGCGAAATGGGGGATCGTGTTCGATCAGATCGACCGCTACTACCAGCTCGAGCCACTCTCGACCAGTGCGGGCGGCGGAGCCGGGGCCGGGGGACCGGGCAACTTGACGCCGGACATCACGAACGCCGGCTGGGCAAAGGCGATGACCTGGTACAGCAAACTGTTCAAGGATGGCCTCTCGCCTCGTGGGGTGGCCGCAGCGCAAACCCCAAACCTCTTCGCCAACGGTCAGGTCGCGTTCTTCCCGGGCGGCCCGTGGTGGGCTCCCCAGTTCGAGGCGAACAAGTCGCTCAACTTCGGCGTTACAGCGTTCCCCGCATTCGCAGGCGGAAAGGCCGCGACACCGACCGGCGGATGGTCCCTTGGGCTGAGCCCGACCTCTACGCACAAAGATGCGGCCTTGATTTTCATGAAGTTCATGGCGCTGGACAACGGCGGATACTCCCAATACCTGACGGCTCTCGCGGTACCGCCGTCTAACATCCAGGGCAGCGAACGCTTCTACAACAGCGCCGCATTCAAGGACCCGCGGATGGCCGGCGTGGTCTCGCTCATGAAGTACGAGCTCGCCCACACCGCGATCCTCCGCCTGAAGACCGTCGGCTACATCGAGTTCGAGAACATCATCACGAACGCCTACGACGACATCATCGACGGGGCCGACGTCAAGACGACGCTCGCCAATGCGTCCGCCAATCTTAAGACCACTTGGGCCGAATACAAAAAGTAGCCTGCGCGTCAACGTGACCCGCACGTTCCGCTGACGTGGTGCGGTGGAAGATCCCCGCTTCCGCCGCACCATGACGAACACGGGAGCCGACCATGACATCAACGCCGAAAGCTGTCCAGGCGTCCCGGCGTAATGGTTCACCACGGGGACGACGCAACCTCCTTGCCGCTATCGTCTTCCTCGCCCCAAGCGTGATCCTGATCGTCCTTCTGCGCCTGATACCAACGATCACCGCGATCAACCAATCCCTCCACCAAGGGATTCCGGGCAGCCTCAACCCTCCCTCCTTTGTCGGCGGCCAGGTTTTCGCCCAGCTTTTCCAATCCGCGTCCTTCTGGCAATCGGTCGAGCAAACGCTGATCTTCAATGTCATCGTCAACCCGCTGCAGATCATCCTCGCGCTCGCCCTGGCCGTCCTTCTCAGCCGTGGCCTGCCGGGGAGCCGTCTCTGGCGCACCATCATCTTCATGCCAGCGGCCGTACCGATGGCCGGGTCCGCGATCCTGTGGGGCATCGCGCTGGAACCCAGCGGTCCGATCAATGGAGTGCTCACCGCCGTCGGCATACCTGCTCAACCCTTCCTGACCAGCCCCCACCAGGTCGTCGGAAGCATCATCCTCATCGTCAGCTGGATCGGAATCGGCTACTGGATGATGTTCCTCATCGCCGGACTCAACGACATCCCCGACGTCTACTACGAAGCATCCCGGATTGACGGCGCCGGACCGCTCCGGACATTCTTCTCGATCACAATCCCGCTACTGCGCCGACCGCTGCTGTTCGTCCTGGTGGCCGACACGGTCTCCAACTTCGTCCTCTTCGCACCGGTCCAGATCCTGACCAACGGTGGACCGCAAGGGCAATCAAACTTCCTTATGTACAACATCTACAACCAATCCTTCAACCTCTCGAACGCATATTCTGGGTCGGCTCAGCTCGTGATTCTTCTGATCATCATGATCGCGATTGTCACTGTGCAGTTCCGACTTCTCGGCACCGGTGAGGACAGCTGAGATGAACAAGAATCGCCCAATCAGAGCGATCTTGACAATCGTCGCGATCATCGTTTCGCTGCTGTTTCTCTTGCCGATCCTCTGGCTTCTGGCGAGCACATTCCGGTCCCAGAATGAGACATTCGCCAGCAGCGACCCGATCAATTGGTCGGTGCTCTGGCCGCAGCACTGGACCCTCGGCAACATCGAGTCCGCGATCAACAATGGGTTCCTACGCAACCTCGGCAACAGCATCTTGGTTGCCGCCGTCACCGTCATCGTCGGACTCGCCATCAGCGCAATGAGCGCGTTCGCACTAGCGGTCATCCCCTTTCGCGGGCGTTCCGCCACGTTCGCGATCATCGTGTTGAGCTTCCTCGTCCCATTCGAAGCGATCGCCATCCCGCTCTCCCAGAGCTTCAGCCAATGGGGGCTCTCGAACACGATGCTCGCCCTGATCCTGCCCGGCCTCGGCAACGGCCTGGCCGTCTTCACCCTCCGACAGTTCTTCCTCGGCGTGCCAACCTCGCTGTCCGAAGCCGCAAACCTGGACGGCGCCGGCTGGGCCCGAATCTTCTGGTCGGTCTACCTGCCCCTGTCCCGACCCGCGTTGATCGGTGCCGGGCTGATCCTGTTCCTCTTTCAATGGCAGGCGTACCTGTGGCCGGTTCTCGTGGTCTCGAATCAGCAGCTCGACCTCGCCCCCGTCGCAATCGCGAAATCCTTCGGCGCGTTCACCAGCAACTACGGCCAAGTTTTTGCGGAGACAGCGGTCCTCGCGATCATCCCGGCTATCGTGCTCCTCGCACTGCAGCGCTACTTCGTCACCTCCGTCTCCTCCACCGGGAGCAAGGAATGACCGCCAACGGCCCGCACGGCGTCGCGGTGGGCGGCTCAGCGAACCTCGACATCGTCGTCACACTCGACCGGAACCAAGCTTGGAAATCGCTCAACAAGGTCGGCTCATCGACCTTCGCGCCCGGAGACGTGATCGCCTTCGACCGCGACGACACCTTTACCGATCCGCAACCATCGAGAGCGCCGGCACCCGAACGCGTGACATTGCGCCGCTGGAAGCATGCCGGGCTGACCGCAAGGCCCTGGTGGACTTCTCATGCGGGAATCCGACCCCGAGGCCGGCCAGGTCAGCCCCGTCGGCGTGGGTACCTAGAAAGGGGAAGGGAGAACGGCGATGGCGGAACGCAGCAGCTTCTGGCCGGGTGGCGCCCGGCTGGCGGTGAGCGTGTCCATGCAGTTCGAGGCCGGGGACAGTGTGGTGGGCCCGCAAGGACCAGATCGCCCAGTGGGTCCTCGACCACCCCGACACCGCCGCGTGGGCCGACCGCGACCCCGCCCCGGTCAGCGGCCTGCCCGGACGCAGCGCCTGAGCGGAGCCATCCTCGGCCAGCCGCCCTGCCCACGAGTAAAGGAAGGCGACATGGAAACTCACCGCCTGGAGTACACCGCGGAACTCCTGCGCCATTTCGCTGATCTGCGAGACGGCACTCACGGGGGCGCCGGTTCCCGGTCCGACAAGGAACGCCTCTTCATGGCCGCCGTCGCGCTGCTCGATCCGCACGCCCGGCAGCCACTCGAGGAAATCAACACCGACTTGCTGCTTGGCACCGGCGAGGTGACCGCGACAGGAGTCCGCCGCCGCGATGACGGCCTGGACGCGCTCTGGGCTCTGTCGTGGCCTGAGCAGCAGGCCGCCGCGGTCAGTCCCATACTTATCCGCGCCTACTACGGCGCCGGCTTTCACCACCCGCATCTGCGGGGAGGGACCGCCGGCGACTGGCCGCTCAACGTGTTCAACGAGGACCAGGCGGCGGCGCTGGTACCGACCCTGCGTGCGATGGCCTCAGCCGACCTGCACAACCTGGTCTTCCAGCGCGACTACCGGATCATTCCGGCCATCGTGAACGGATGGACGCCGTGACCGCGGCCCGGTCACGCTGATCCTGCCCGCCGGGTGTGATTGCTGGCCGGTCAGCGGCGGTCGCTGGCTCGCGCTGCCGTCGCCGGGGGCGCGCGCGTGGTCCTGCTTAGGGGGGTGGGGGCGCTGGGCCGGCGTTGGGTGCTTGTGAGACATGTGCGGGGCTTTCCCCAACCGCCCGCTTGGGATTGAAGCGGCCGCGGTGATGAGCCCACAGGTCACGGAGGATGATCTGGATCATGCCCGCGATGGGGATGGCCAGCAGGGCGCCGAGGAGGCCGGCCAGCTCGACCGCGACCAGGATCGCGATGAGGACGGTCAGCGGGTCGAGCTTGACGGTGCGCGAGAAGATCAGCGGCTGCAGCAGGTGATTCTCCAGCTGCTGGTACACCACGAAGAAGACGACCACGATGATGCCGGCCGGTACCGAATATATGAAGGCCGCCAGCCCGGCCACGACCGCGCCGAGGGTTGCGCCGACGAGCGGGATCAGGTCGGAGATGGCGACAAACAATGCGATCAGCCCGCTGAACGGGATGCCGATGATCTTCAGGACGGCATAGGTCAGCAGGCCGCAGATCACGCTGATGAGCAGGTTGCCGGAGATGTAGCCGGTGATGGTCTTGGCACAGTCGGTGCCCACCGCCCGGATGTGCTGAGCACGGTCGTCGGGGAACAGGGAAAGAGTGCCGCTGACCAGTTTCGGCCCTTCGACGACCATCAGGAATGACAGCACGAAGATGGTGATCGTGGCGGCGACGCCGGTCGCCGCGGTCTTG
>JAWWPV010000873.1:0-3319 GCA_033854775.1 Trebonia sp. | reverse complement strand
GGTCAGCACGATGCCGGTGCCGGCCGAGGTCGCGTTCTGGTCGCCGTCGGTGGACACCACGTCAGCCAGTGCCGGGTCTGTCCTGGCCGCGACCTGGCTGGCCGACAGCACGATCTTGGCGGTGGCCGTGGTGGTGTCCGCCGAGGTCGAGTTCGTGCCGCCGAGCACGCCAGCCACCGTGGCCGCCGCCACGAGTGCGACCGTCCCGGTCGCAAGCGGCAGGCGCCGGCGCGCGTTGAGCCTCACGCCTGCCTTACTGAGCCGGCGTCGCAAGGCCTTGGTGACTCGCATTGGCCGTCTGCTGGCCGGCGGCTCGCGAGCTCAAGGTCAACCTGGTGTACCGCGCATTCCAGTAGCGCGAGGAATACTGGCTCCCGCTCGCTCAATAGTCGGCGCACGTACTCGCGGTTTTCCCTCGCCTGGGGGCAATGCGTCTCGACGCACTGCGATTGCTGGCGCATGTCGCCCACCTCCGTTCGGTCCGTGCTATGCCGACGATCGCAGACGGATTGCGGCGGTGCTACGCGGCCAGCACCCGACCCCGCTACCGGCTAGCGGTAACCCGGAGGTAAAGCCTTCACCACGGAATGACCGGTGCTAGCCGCGATGCGCGACGCTCCAGTTGGCGCGACCCTCTACTAAACGCCCGCCACATCACCACTCGCGTAAAGGCAGGAAATCGTCATGGAGCGTACCGACTGGCTGGACGAGGGCCTGACCTCGGCCGATGCCCGCTTCCTCATGGTGACGGCGATCACCCACCACAAGTTCAGTTCGCCGGCCTGGGGGGAACATGAAGTCCGCAAGCTTCACGCTGAACTCGCCGAGCTTGACCGGCTGGTTGCCCAGCCGCCAGTGAACGCCAGCGCCGACGTCGTGGACGTGTCGGACTGGGTCAGGCCGTGGGCCTGATAGACCGGCCAATCCACAGGAGGATGACATGCGGAAAGCGGCCACGGGCTACTGCTGGTGGTGCGGGAAATGGGGTCAGGTGCTTAATGCACTTTGCGCCAAATGCCAGGCCGGGCACGTCCGGCGACCGCTCTAGTCCCCGCTCCGCTGGCCCGCCGGGCTGCCGGGCGTGGAACGCAGTGGCGGGGCGTCCAGGGCGCAGTGCAGTGCCTCGAGTGTGTCCTGGTCTTTGTCGGCCTCGCGCCGGCGCCTGGGCGGATTGCGGATCGTCGCCGCGGCAAGGAGACCGCCGGCCCCGGCCGCGGCGGCGGCGATCAGCACCGCGGTGTGGAAGCCCTGCGTCAGCTCGGCGGGATGCAGGTAGGCCTCGCCGGTGATGCCGGCGAGCGCGGGAAGTATCGCCACCGCGATGAGGCTCGCGGTTCTCGCCACGTCGTTGTTGACCGCCGACGCGATGCCGGAATGCTCGGCGGGCGCGGCCGACAGCGCCGTGGCGGTGAGCGGTGCCACGATGGTCGCCAGCCCGAGCCCGAGCACGAGGACGGCCGGGAGCACCTGGGTCAGGTAATCGCCGTCGCCGTGCACCCGCGCGAACAGTGCCATCCCCACGCCGATCAGGAGGGGCCCGGCCGTCATCTGGAGCCGCGGGCCGATCCTGGCGGAGAGCGCCGCCGACCGCGCGGACAAGGTCAGCATGAGGGCCGTCAGCGGCAGCAGCGCCACCCCGGCCTCGAGCGCGCTGTAGCCGCTGACCTCCTGCAAGACGACGGGCACGAGGAACAAGGCGCCGCCGAGCGCGCCGTAGACAACGAAGGTCACGGCGTTCGCGGCGCTGAACTGGCGGGTCCTGAAGATCGTCAGCGGCAGCATGGGGTGCGCGCCGCGCGCTTCGGTGACGCAGAAGGCCGCGAGCAGGGCGGCGCCGGCGAGGAGGCTGGTCAGCACGGCCGGCGACGCCCAGCCGTCCGTCGAGGCCGCGATCAGCCCGTACGTGAGCCCGGCGAGAGCGAGGCTGATCGTTACGGCGCCGGCCACGTCGAGCGGCTGGCGGGGACCGGGGGCACGCGACTCGGGAACGTGCCGCACCGCCATGGCGACGACCGCCGCCGCTATCGGCAAGTTGATGAAGAAGACCAGCCGCCAGGACACCGCGCCGATCAGCCAGCCGCCGAGGAACGGCCCGATCGCGGTGGCGACCCCGCCAAGTCCCGACCAGGCGCCGATGGCCTTCGAGCGGTCGTCGGGCGCGAACGAAGCCTGGAGGATCGCCAGGCTGCCGGGGGTCAGCAGTGCGGCGCCGACCCCCTGCAACGCCCGGGCCGCGATCAGGAAGGTGGCGTTCGGCGCTAGGCCGCAGCCGAGCGACGCGAGCGCGAACCACACGACGCCGATCACGAAGACCTTCCGCCGGCCGTGGATGTCGCCAAGCGCGCCGCCGAGCAGCAGCAGGCCGGCCAGCGGGAGCGTGTAACCGTCGACGACCCACTGCATGCTGGCCACCGAGGCGTGGAAATCCCGCCCGATCGCGGGCAGCGCGATGCCGACCACCGTGGCGTCAAGCGCCGCGATGCCGGACCCGAGCACCGTGGCCGCAAGCACCCAGCGTCCAGTGCGACTGCCGTACCGCAGGCCCTGTGTCGTGTCCGTCACCATCTCACTAGTCTTTCCCATGGCGAGCGGGATCGCACAGCCGAGCAGGGCCGGACATCCGCGCTAGGTGATCACGGTCGCGGTCACTGTCTTGCGGCGCTGGCGCAGGTCGTCCCTGATCTCCTGGCCGAGTCGCCGCGTCTCCCGCCGGTTGAGCACCGCCCCGGCCAGCGCGCCGGTGAACAGCGGGGCGAGCGCGAACGTCGACCGGCGGACGCGGGCGGCGAGCCGTCGCGTCAGCTGCCTGGCAAGCGGTGATCCCGCGATGAGCAGCAGTCCCCCGTCCACCTGGTAGATGCCGCGGCGCGACGCCCACGATCCGATGTAGGCACGCGCCCGCTCTGTCCCGCTGCCCTCGGCGCGCATGCCGTAGATCTCGTGCAACTCCGCCACCAGCTTGACCTCGATCCCCACCACGGCCAGCGTCTCCGCCGCGACCTCGGCGGGGAACGCGGGCAGCACGGGGAGGGCGGCCCAGGCCCCGGTCGTCCCGCCGACGGCCGCGGCCGCCCGCGCCGCCCGGTCGATCAGCCGCTGTGCGATCTCGTCGTCGGACTGTCCGGGGAATTGCGCGCGCAGGGCGCCCTGGTCACGGATCCGCAGCCGCGGTCCCATCGCGACCACCTGCGCGGTCAGCCAGCTCATGCCGGACGTCACGCCATGGCCCGCGGAGCTGGCACCCCGGCGTGCGCTCACCGCGCCCTTGCGCGCGGTCGCCGCACTCCGGCGCGCGGCGGTGCCCGCGCCCCGCCGAGCA
>JAWWPV010000872.1:0-8952 GCA_033854775.1 Trebonia sp. | reverse complement strand
CGCACGCTCACGCACGCCGTCCACTCCGGCATGTGGGGCGGCCTCGTCCCTGACGCCATCATGGCGCTGACGAAGCTGCTGGCGACGCTGTGGACCGAGGACGGCAGCCCGGCTGTCGAGGGCCTCGCCTCGGCTCCCGCCGCCGACGTGGAATACCCCGAGGAACGGCTGCGCGCCGAGTCCGGCGCCGCGCCGGGAACCCGCTGGATCGGCACCGGCTCGGCCGTCGGGCGGCTGTGGGCCCGGCCCGCCATCACGGTCACCGGGCTCGACGCCCCGAAGGTCGCCGGCGCCTCCAACACCCTCGTCCCGGTCGCCCGCGCCCGCGTGACCGTCCGCCTCGCGCCCGGCGACACCAGCGTGAATGCCCTCACCCGCCTCAAGGAGCACCTGGAAAGGCACGTCCCGTGGGGCGCCCGCCTCACGATCACGGCCGCCGATGCCGGCGAGCCGGCCGTGCTGCCGACGTCCGGTCCGGCCTACGCCGCCGCGCGTTCCGCCCTCACTGATGCCTGGGACGGCACGGCGCCTGTCGACAAGGGGGCCGGCGGGTCGATCCCGTTCATCGCGGAGTTCCAGGAGACATTCCCGGGCGCGAGCATCCTCGTCACCGGCGTCCAGGACCCCGACACCCGCGCGCACGGCCCGAACGAGGGGCTCCACCTGCCGGAGTTCGAGCGCGCCGTTCTCGCCGAGGCGCTGCTGCTTCAGCGCCTCGGCGATGCGCGCTAGGGGCGCGGCCGCTGTTTGACCCCGGCCGCGAGCAGGTCGACTACCTCCGCCGTGTCGGCCGGCGGTCAGCCTGGCTGGCTTTCGACCTTGCCTGCGGCGATGGCGTTGACGAGCTGGGCGTGGTCGCGGTCGTTCTGGCCGGCGTAGCGGCGGGCGAACTCGCCGATCGCCTCGGTGAACCGCTGGTTCTTCCCGATGTAGCTGTTGATGGCCATCGGGTCGCCGGTGCGGGCGTGCGCGCGGGCGAGGGTGCCGCCGCACGCGGTGGCGAACTCGACGAGCCGCGGCGCGATCAGCTCGGTGCTCGGGATGATCTTCATGTCCCTGAACTGCCGCACGTAGTAGTCGTTGCCGCCCATGGTGCCCCAGCCGACGAAGATGTCGGTGGCGCTCTGGAGCAGCCGCTTGCCTGTGATCACCCGCGCGCCGTGGCTGGCGCTGGCACTGGGTTGCGTATGCGCCTCGTACACCGCGGGCCCGGCCTGCTTGATCTGCAAGAACAGCGGGTCGGCGCCGGTGCGGCCCTCGAGGAGTACCAGGTACACCCGCATGCCGACGCTGCCGACCCCCACGACCTGGCGGACGACGTCGGTCAGCGTGAACCGGTCGAACAGGCTCCGCCGGTCGTCCTGGAGCGTCTGCCGGTACCCGGCGAGCAGCTCTCCGGCGATGTCGTCCTGCTCGTCGTCGCTGATCGCGACCCTGATCGGCGGAGCCTCGGTGATCCGCGGCCGTCCGTCCGTCATCTCGGTGAGCTTGGTGAACGCCCACCGGCTGACCCGCCGCTGGCGCTTGCGCTCGATGTAGACGGACACCTGGTCGCGGTCGGCCGGCTCGAAGTACCCGATCAGGCTGTTGACGCGGGTGGCGTCGTACCAGACGTCGAGCTCGGGCACGGCGCGGTAGTGGCGCATCCGCCGCCGGTAGGCCTCGACGCCTGCGGTGACCGCCGCGTCGGCGCTCGCCCGCCCGGCCCCGTTCTGCCGCGCCGCCACGACGAGGCTGACGGCGAAGCGCTTGACGTCCCACTCGAAAGGGCCGGGCAGGGTCTCGTCGAAGTCGCGCAGGTCGAAGGTCAGGTTCCGCTCCGGTGTGGCCCACAGGCCGAAGTTCAGCACGTGCGCGTCACCGCCCAGCTGTACCGTCAGCCCGCTGTCCGGCTGGGACGCCAGGTCGGCGGCCATTACCGCGGCGGCGCCGCGGTAGTAGTTCCATGGCGAGGCGGCCATCCGGTGGTGGCGGATGGGGACCAGCTCGGGAATCCTGATCTCGTTCTGCGCCAGTATCGTCTCCAGCGCGTCGTGCCCGCGGTCCTCCATGGCCCAGTGCCCGAGGGCGCCCCGGCGCTGCTGCTTTCTCGCGGCCTTGCCGGACGCGCGTCGCTCGTCGCTGGTCGCCGGGAGGTCGTGCGGCACGGCGGGCGGCCGGGATAGGCCCGGCGAGCTGGGCTCCGTCATAGGACTCCGCATTCTGGCCGGCATCTGACGATCCGTCAACGGTACATTACGGAAGGTGACCGGTCGGCGGAGGCGGTGGTGCCTGGTTCGGCTAACGCGATGAAGTTGGCTCCGGGATGGCAGAGGCCGTCCGGCAGCCGCCTGCGGTCGCGGCCTTGGCTCACCCTGGCTGGTGCGGAAGAATGGGTGGGCAGCAGTCCAAAGGGTGCGGGCTTAGGCCGTCTGGCCAGATCCCGTTCATGGTGATCGCGGACGGGGTGACGGGTCATGGACGAAGAGCTGGATATCGTGTCGTCCGGGCCGCGATGGGGCCACGGCGCCTGGTGGCCCGGGCCTGGCCGCAGCCGCTGGATCGCGATTCTCGTGCTCGGAGGTGCCCTGGCCTGCCTCGGCCTGACCATAAGCCTGGCGCTGCAGGTGGCGCAGCAGAACGACACGATCAACCAACTGCACGCGGCCGTACGGAACGCCAGCCGTTCGGCGCCCGCTACCGCCGCGCAGGCGACCATCGAGGCCACCGTCTCGTACACGCTTCCTGGTACAGCCGACGGCTCGTATTCTGTGGTCGCGGTCGGCATCAGGCCCAGGCCGGGCTCGGCGGTGCTGACCTGGCTTTTCGTTTACGGTCGGCACGTCCACTCGGGCGAGCGCTACGGTCTGCGCCAAGCCACCTGCAGAGGCCAGGACGTCACCAGGTCCGACCTGGCAGACGGGACCGCGGACCGGGACGGCAACCTCACGATCGTGGCGCCCAACCTCGCCAGCATCCCCCGGGAAGACGCCTGGGTCGAGGTGTACCGGTCGGCGGACAGCACGGGGCTGGGCGGCATACAGGGTCCGCTACTCGGCAGGGGCGCCGCAACGTTTCTGGACGCACCGAC
This sequence comes from Trebonia sp., assembly GCA_033854775.1. Classification (GTDB taxonomy): domain Bacteria; phylum Actinomycetota; class Actinomycetes; order Streptosporangiales; family Streptosporangiaceae; genus Trebonia. The sequence continues at coordinate 5,882 of JAWWPV010000872.1, read as the reverse complement.
CTGCTAAGCGGGCCGCGCCCTACGGAAAGTGACCGGCTGGCGGAGGCGGCGGTGCCTGGCTCGGCTGTCGCGATGAAGTTGGCTCCGGGATGTCAGGGGCGCGGCGGCGGCGGGCGGCGACGGCGAGGTACACCGCGAGGATGGCGACGCAGGCGCACAGGGCGGCGGATGACCAGCCGAGGGCGGGGCGCAGGCCGATGGCGGCGCCGAGGAAGCCGACGGTGAGGCCGCTGCCGATGCGCATGCCGTTGGCGCCGACGCCGTAGACGCCGATGACCTGGCCTTTCTTCTCGCGTGGCGCGCGGAGCTGCACGACGGTCTGGGTGATGGACAGCGCGGCGAGGTTCGCGATGCCGCCGATGACGAGGAGCGGGGCGGCGATGAGGTAGTCGTGGCTGAGGGCGAAGAAGACGGTGGAGGCGCCGTAGACGACGGTGGACCAGAGCGCGGCGCGGACGGTGAGCTTGATCCAGCCGGTGCCTTCGAGGAGGAGGCCGCCGAGGACGCCGCCGAGGCCGTTGGCGAACAGCAGGACGCCGTAGGCGGTGCCGCTTGAGATGCCGGTGGTGGTGCTCGCGATGGAGGGCATGGCGGTCTGCATGGCGGAGCCGACGAAGAAGGAGCCGAGGCCGGCGAGGATGATCATGGCGGCGAGGACGCGGTCCCTGGAGACCTCGCGGAACACGCGGACGGCGGCGAGGGCGCCGACGCGGTCCCTGGCGATGATGCCGGTCCGGTTGTGGCCGGTGAACCTGGTGCGGGCCATCAGGATGGTGAGCGGCAGGTAGAAGGCGATGTTGACCCAGATGCCGTGGACGGGGCCGAGGCCGAGCAGGAGCGCGGAGCCGACGACGGGGCCGCAGAGGATGCCGAGGGAGCGGGCGGTCGAGTTGAGCCGGATGGCGCTCGGCAGGTCGGCGGGGCCGACGAAGTCCTCGAGGAGGAGCTGCTCGGGTGGTGCCCACACGGCCCCGGCCATGCCGTGCAGGATGAGGAGCACGCACGCGTCCCAGACGGTGAGGGTCCCGGTGGCGAACAGGATGCCCCAGGACAGTGAGACGACCATGAACAGCGCCTGGGACGCCTGGATGAGCTTGCGGCAGTCGTGGCGGTCCGCGAGGGCGCCGAAGTAGGGGGAGAGCAGCAGGAAGGGCAGCCAGTGGCTGATGACCTCGAAGCCAGTGAGCGCGGGGGAGTGGAACCGCTCCCAGATCACCCAGTAGGTGATGACGTGCTCGATGTTGTCGGCCATCATCGCGAGGGCCGCGCCGCCGAGGTAGAGGCGGCACTCGGGGTTGCGCAGCGCCGCGAACTTGGCCGGCTGCCCTGTCTCCGGCGGTTCCGCCGGGTCGAGGACGGCGACGTGCGTGGGCACGCCGCAGGCTGCGCACATAGGTGACGACTCCAGCGGTGGGATCAGAAGGTCAGGACGAGGCGGCCGCGGACGCCGCCGGCCTCGAGACGCCGGTGGGCCTGCGCCGCCTGAGCGGCGGGCAGCACGTCGGCGACGCGGAACGTCAGGACTCCATCGGCGGCCAGGCCGGCGAGCCCGGCGATCTGGTGGCCCTCGTGCAGGTGCTGGCCGACGAGGACGAGGTGGATGGTGATGTCCCGTTCGGTTTCGCCCTGGAAGGGGCGGACGGCGAGGAGCTGCCCGCCGTCGCGGACGGCGGGCAGGATCGCGGGGCCGAGCAGCGCGGCGTCGATGACCGCGTCGACGCCGTCCGGGTACAGCGCGCGCACGGCGGCGGCCATCCCCTCGCCGCGTTCGACCACGTGCCGCGGGCCGAACGACTCGATGAGCGGCAGGTCGGCCGGCGCGGCGTCGCCGGTCACGGTGAGCCCGAGGTGCGCGCCGAGCTGAATCGCGTACTGCCCCACGATGCCGGCCGACCCGGTCACGGCGAGGGTCGAGCCCGCGGGCAGGGCGAGCATGTCCAGGGCGGTACGCACGGTCATCCCGTTCATCGGCAGGGTGGCCGCGTCGGTCAGGGACCAGGTGTCGGGCACCTTCGCGAGCTGGTCCTCGGCGACGACCCGGTACTCGGCCTGCGCGCCGCCGCCGGGCACCCACGAGGAGACGGCGGCCATCACCCGGTCGCCGGCCTGCCACTGCGAGACCTCAGGCCCGACCGCGTCGATGACCCCGGCCAGGTCCATGCCCGGGATGTACGGTGGCTCCATGCCGGGCGCCAGCGCGCGCCCGCCGTGCCGGAAGCCCAGGTCGGTCGGGTTCACCGTCGCCGCCGCGACCTTGACGAGGACTTGCCCTGGCCCGGGCGACGGCCTCGGCACCTTGACGATCCCCAGCACGGACGGGTCACCGAACTCCGTAAAGCCGACGGCGCGCATATCGGTCATGGCGTTCCTCCAGAAGACGGGTGGCGGGTGCGGGTGGAGCGCGCACTCGTTCGGACTAACGGTTTTGGTCTTGTTCCGTGGTCATGACGGCTGGCACAGCGACAGGAGCTCGTCGATGCCGCGCAGGTGCAGGTGCGGCTGTTTCGCGGGCGGGAGGTGGTCGTAAGCGTCAGGGCCGGCGAGCCCGGTTTGGACGGCGACGGCGAGGGCGCGGCCGCGGTGGGCCATCGGTACTTCGAGCAGCGGGTCGTCGCCGACCACCACGAGGTCCCTGGCCGGGACGCCGAGCCGGGCGGCGGCGGCGCGCAGGGCGTCGAGGGACGGCTTGCCGGTGACGGTCAGCCGGCAGCCGGTGATCGACCGGATCATCGCGGAGATCGCCCGGGACGTGCCGAGGGCACGCCCGCCCGCCGCGGCGAAGAACGGGGTCTCCGACGCGCTGTACAGGCCGGCACCTGACCAGACGGCCTGGCAGGCGGCTTCCAGGTGGGACATGGTGAACTCGCGGAACCAGCCGACGAGCACCGCGTCCACCCCGGCGGGGGCCGCGGACGGGCGGGTACCGCCCGTGATCGGAAACTCGGCGGGCTCGACCGGGGGGACGACCTCGATCCCCGCGTCGCGCAGCGGCCCGGTCAGCCCCTCGCCGCCCAGCACCATGACCCGCTTGTAGCCGCGTTTCCTGAACATGACCACGGCGCTGGACGCCGGGGTCATCATCTGGTCGTCGGGTACGTCGAGGCCGGCGTCGCGCAGCACGGCGGCGAAGTGCGCGGGGGAGCGGTTGGTGCCGTTCGTGAACACCAGGTACGGCAGGCCGCGCTCCCGGACCCAGCCCAACATGCCGGCGGCGCCCGGCAGCGGGGTCAGCCCGTGGTTGACCCGGTCGCCGAGCGCGAGCGTTCCGTCCATGTCGAAGATGAACCCGCGCGCGTCCCGCAGCCGGCCGAGCACGTCATCGGAAGGCGAGGTCACGAAGATCCTTTCAACGCCCGTTACTCCTTAGCCCGCAGGGACAGCCGGAACCCCGGCTTGTCCACCGTCAGTTCCCGCGCCGCGGGCCTGCCCGCGAGGGAGCTGAGCAGTTTCAGCACCGGCACCGTGTCCGGGTTGTAGTGGGTTACCGCCGGGCCCGCGGCGACCATCGCGTCGACTTCCGCGCCCGGCATCCCGAAGCGCAGCGCCAGCTCCTCTTCGCTGATCCGCGAGCCGAACCGCTGCCTGAGCTCCGCGACGTCGAGCGGCGGCCGCTCGTCGGCCAGTTCCGCCGCGCGTGGCCGGCCGAGCACCTTGTCCAGGACCCACGGCTCGATCGGCGCGGTCGGCTTGCCGAAGGTGCCGAGCGCGTACCTGATGACCTGGTCGGGCACGTTGTCGTAGCGCGCGTTCCCCGCCTGGGACGACAGGAGGTTGGCGAGGGCCTGCCCGATCACCATCTGGGGGTAGGGAGTGACCATGATCGGGTAGCCGAGCTCGCCGCGCACTTGCGCGATCTCGGCCATGAGCCCGTCGAACCGGTCGGCCAGGCCCAGTTCGGACAGCTGCCTCCTGGTCGTCGACATGACCCCGCCGGCGAGCTGGTGGTCCATGAACGCCGCGTCGAAGGAGCCTGGCCGGCCGGGCGGGAGCCCCTCGGCCGCCGCGAGCCGGTCGAAGTACCTGGCGACGGCGGACAGCAGCCGCTCGTCGAGGTCCACGGTGTGCCCGCTGGCGCGCAGGTTGGCGACCAGCTGCTCGGCGTCCGGCAGTGAGCTGCCGTTGCCGAGGGCGCCGCACCCGACCTGGAGCACGTGCACGCCCAGCTCGGCCGCGACGAGGCAGGTGAGCTGCGAAAGCCCCAGCGTGGCGTGCGAGTGCAGCTCCAGCGGCTTGCCGCCGAGTGCCGCCTGCACGGCAGGGATCAGCGTCCGCGCCCGGTCCGGGGTGAGGATGCCCGCCGGGTCCTTGAGGTACGCCCGGTCGATGTCGCCACAGGCCGCGTACTGCGCCGCGATGCCAGCGTAGAACGCGTCGTCGTGCACCGCCGAGATCGTGTACGTCAGCGCCCCGATGACCTCTTGGCCGCCCGCTTTCCTGGCGACCCGGGCGGTGGCCCGCGCCGCGTCCATGTCGTGCGACGGGTCGAGTACGACGAACCGGTCCATGCCGTTGCGCACCAGGCACCGGTAGACGAGCTCGATCACCTCCGGGTGCGCCCGCTCCCAGGAGATGAACCGGAACCCGGTCCCGATGAACTGGAGCGGCGTGTCCGGCATCGCGGCCCGGCTGATCCGCAGCAGCGCCCACGGGTCCTCCCGGTGCGTCCGCACCGACACGCCCATCGCGGTGGACGAGGAGTAGTCGAGCGCACGGAACCCGACCCGGCCGAGCAGCGGCGCGATCGCGGCGATGTGCGCGGTGCGCAGCCCGGTTGCCCCCCACAGCGACTGGTTCCCGTCCCGCAGCGACACGTCAACAAGCCGGATGTCAGCCATCGGCGCCGTCTCCAGGACCAAGATGATTCCGAACGGTTGCGGCTTCCTCGTCTCCCGCCCCATTACCCTCAGGGCCGCGCGCGAGCCAGCGGGCAAGGTAACCCGTGTCGACCCCGCCGGCCGCGAACTCGGCGTCGGCGAGCAGGGCGCGCTGGAGGCCCAGGTTGGTGGTGACGCCGTCGATGACGCACCGGTCCAGGGCGCCGCGCAGCGCCGCGCGGGCGTCGTCGCGGTCAGCGCCATGCGCGATGACCTTGGCGAGCAAGGAATCGTAGTAGGGCGGCACGATCGCGCCCGCCTGCACGTGCGTGTCGACGCGCACGCCGCGGGCCGCGACCGCCGGCGACGCGGTGCGGGCCGGGGCCGGCGTGGTGGCGGGGAGAGTGGCGGCGGGGAGAGTGGTGGCGGGGAACACGGCGCGGGTGACCGTGCCTGGGCTCGGCCGGAAGTCCTGGTCCGGGTCCTCGGCGTTCACCCGTACCTCGATCGCGTGGCCGGCCAGGGTGACGTCCGCCTGCTTCAGCCGCAGCGGGCGGCCCTCGGCGATGGCGAGCTGCTCGGCGACGATGTCGAGGCCGGTGACCGCCTCGGTGACCGGGTGCTCGACCTGGACGCGCGCGTTGACCTCAAGGAAGTAGAACTCGCCACTGCTTATGCCGGCGGAGTCGGCGTCGACGAGGAACTCGACCGTGCCCGCCCCCCGGTAGCTGAGCCGCTCGCCGAGCTCAACCGCCGCCGCGCGCAGCCGTTCCCGCAGGCCGTCGTCAAGTCCTGGCGCGGGTGCCTCCTCGATGAGCTTCTGGTACCGCCGCTGCACCGAGCAGTCCCTGTCGCCCAGGTGGATGACGTGCTCGCCGTCCCCGAGGAGCTGCACCTCGACGTGCCGCCCCCGCTCGACGTACCGCTCCAGGTAAACTCGGGGATCCCCGAACGCGGCCTCCGCTTCCGCGCTCGCGACCGTGACGGCCTGCTCAAGCTCCGCCGGGCCGCGCACCACGCGCAGCCCGCGCCCCCCGCCGCCCCCGGCGGCCTTGACCAGCACGGGAT
>JAWWPV010000871.1:0-5231 GCA_033854775.1 Trebonia sp. | reverse complement strand
AAGGGGTAGCGGATCGTATACGTTCGCCGCGTGACTGAGCGGTGGCGCGACGTGGCGCATATCGGGCACGCGGAACTGCTGACGCCGACGCCGGAAGCGTCGCTTGAGTACTTCACCTGGCGCACATCTCGTGAAGGTAACGGCGGCTCGGAGGGTGGCCGGCCGTGACCGTGGGTCAAAGCAGGGAACCGCTCGGCCGTGAGGGTGGCGACGAGGGCCGCGATCTCCTCGGGGGTCGCGTCGCCGCGCACTACCTGGATAAAAGGCTCAGCCACGTGACTTGCCGACGCCGATGCCGAACTCGCGGTGCACCCGCGCCCAGAAGGCGTCGCGCAGCCACTCGCGGGCCTCCTGGTAGGGGCGCAGCGACTGGCCGAGCTCCTTCTCCGCCTCGACGAGCAGTTCCTTGTCGATGACGGGCGGCAGGATCGGCCCGGGCAGCAGGTCGCGGATGTTGTCCGCCCCCCGGGTGAGGATCCACTTGTGGGCGACGTGCTCGCCTGCCTCCTCGACGTGGTGCCGGTCCGGCCCAAGGCGCGGCAGCGCGCCGCTCTGGGACACGTGCTGCTGCATGGGCCCGGTTTGGGTTAGGTGCGAGTTCCTGCCGAGCTGAACGGGCGGGCGCGGGCGGTGCTCGCCGAACAGCTGGGCCGGCGACGGGACCGAGGCCTGGACGTCTGCCCTGGGCGCCTCGGCCGCCGGGTTCCTGGTGAAGTACGGGCGCACGAATGACGAGTCGAGGACGTCCACCGTGTCCGATTCCCAGACCAGGCGCTCGGCCTGGTTGGTGCCGTATGGCGGCTCGATGCCCCACAGGTGGACCCGGACGCCGTAGGCCTGCGCGGCCTCGACGGCGGGCACCATGTCCTCGTCGCCCGCGACCAGCACCGCGTCGGTGATCGCACGGTGCCTGGCGAGGGCTTCCATGTCGGCGCGGATGTTGGCGTCCACGCCCTTCTGCTGGCCGCGGGCGTTCAGGTTGCCAAGTCGGAGCTTGACCCAGGCCATCTGGGCGACGACGCGCTGGTCGATGGTAGGCACCCGGTCGCGGGCGGCGTCGTACCAGTAGACGCGCAGCAGTTCGCCGCGCAGCAGCTCGTCAGTGTGCTTGGTGACCGCCTGGATCAAGCCGACCGCATCGACGCGGTAGTCACGACGCGCGCTGGTTCCGAAGAGCAACTCGCCTGCGGCCGCGTAGATATACCCGACGTCAACCATGACCGCATATCTGGCGAGGACGGGCATCGGGGCGGCGAATTCGCTCATCGTCTTACGACTCTAGGGCAGGTTGGACCGTGCGCGTGCCACTTGACGCTGGATTGCCGGCCGAAGAGTGCTGAATGGTTACTGAAGGCCATAGTTGTCGCCCTGCGCTTACAAAGGGATGTTGCCGTGCTTCTTGGGTGGGAGGGTTTCGCGCTTGGTGCGTAGTGATATCAGGGCCCTGGTGACGTGGGCGCGGGTCTCGGCGGGGCGGATGACGGCGTCGATGTAGCCGCGTTCGGCGGCGGTGTAGGGGTTGGCCAGGGTGTCCTCGTACTCCTGCGTTTTCTGGCTGCGCAGTTCCTCGGGGTTTTCGGCGGCGGCGAGGTCGCGGCGGTAGAGGATGCTGACGGCGCCTTGTGCGCCCATGACGGCGATCTGGGCGGTGGGCCAGGCGAGGTTGATGTCGCCGCCGAGGTGCTTGGAGCCCATGACGTCGTAGGCGCCGCCGTAGGCCTTGCGGGTGATGACGGTGACCTTGGGGACGGTGGCCTCGGCGTAGGCGTACAGCAGCTTGGCGCCGCGGCGGATGATGCCGGAGTGCTCCTGGCTCACGCCGGGCAGGAAGCCGGGCACATCGACGAAGGTCAGCACGGGGATGTTGAAGGCGTCGCAGGTGCGGACGAACCGGGCGGCCTTCTCCGACGCGTCGATGTCGAGGCAGCCGGCCAGGTGCATGGGCTGGTTGGCGACCACCCCGACGGGGGCGCCGGCGACGCGGCCGAACCCGACGACGATGTTCTTCGCGAACCCCTGGTGGACCTCGCAGAACGTGTCCTCGTCGAGGACGGTCTCGATGACCCGGTGGATGTCGTAGGGCTGGTTCGGGGAGTCGGGGATGAGGGCGTCGAGCTCCTCGTCCTGCTCGCTGACCTCGTAGTCGGGCACCGCGGGGATCACGGGCGGCTCGTCGAGGTTGTTCGACGGCAGGTAGGACAGCAGCAGCTTGGCGAACTCGATGCAGTCCTCCTCGTCGCTGGCCTGGTAGTGCGCGACGCCGGATTTGGTGGCGTGGGTGCGGGCGCCGCCGAGTTCCTCGAAGGTGACGTCCTCGCCGGTGACGGTCTTGATCACGTCGGGGCCGGTGATGAACATGTGGCTGGTGCCCTCGACCATCAGGGTGAAGTCCGTGATCGCGGGGGAGTAGACGGCGCCGCCGGCGGCCGGGCCCATGATCAGCGAGATCTGCGGGATGACCCCGGAGGCGCGGGTGTTGCGGAAGAAGATCTCCGCGAACAGGCCGAGGGCGACGACGCCTTCCTGGATGCGGGCGCCGCCGCCGTCGCTGATCCCGACGATCGGGCAGCCGACCTTCATGGCGTGGTCCATCACCTTGACGATCTTCTCCCCGTACACCTCCCCGAGCGACCCGCCGAAGACGGTGAAGTCCTGGGAGTAGACCGCCACCGGGCGGCCGTCGATGGTGCCGGTCCCGGTGACCACCCCGTCGCCGTAGGGTCGGCTGCGCTCGATGCCGAAATCATGGGCGCGGTGCCGGGCCAGCTCGTCGAACTCGGTGAACGAGCCCTCGTCCAGCAGCAGGGCGATCCGCTCCCGGGCGGTCAGCTTGCCCTTGGCGTGCTGCTTTTCCACCGCCGCGGCCGGCCCCGCGTGCACCGCCTCGTAACGCCGCCGGTCCAGGTCGGCGATCTTCCCCGCCGTCGTGTGCACGTCAGGCCCGCCCGGGTCAGGCAACCCGTCGGGAACAGGATCAATCGCGGTCATGGGGCAAAGGTTAACCCCGCCGACGGTTGGGCGTACCAGGTGGTGGTTAGGCTCACCTCGTGAATTCCTTCGCTGGCGATGTAGTGGGCGGTCCGAATGCGGGCCGGGAGCGCGATTCCGCGGAGTTGCCCGAGTTGATGCGCCGGGACGTCCGGCTGCTCGGCGAGGTGCTCGGCGAGGTGATCAGCGAATCCGCCGGGGCGGACCTGCTCGCCGACGTGGAGCGGCTGCGGCACGCGGTGATCGACGCCCGTTCGGCGGCCGACCGGGGATCGGCGCAGGCCGCGGCGGCCGGGGACGAGATCACGGCGCTGGTCTCCGCCTGGTCGTGGGAGCGGGCGGAGCAGGTGGCCCGGGCGTTCACTGTCTACTTCCACCTGGTCAACCTGGCAGAAGAAGAGCAGCGGGTGCGCACCCTGCGGCTGCGCGACTCGAGCGACCGGCCGCCGCGCGAGTCGCTTGCCGACGCGGTCGACCAGCGCACCAAGGAGTGCGGGACCGCGTACCTGACCCAGCTACTTGACGGGCTCCGGGTGCACCCGGTCTTCACCGCGCACCCCACCGAGGCCCGGCGCCGCGCGGTCGTCGCGTCGCTGCGCCGGCTCAGCGGGCTGCTCACCTCGATCGACGACCAGCGTCCCGGGGCCGCGCAGCAGGCGGAGGACCGCAGGAAGCTGCGCGAGGAGGTCGACCTGCTCTGGCGGACCGCCCAGCTGCGGGTCGCGGGCATGAGGCCGGCCGACGAGGTCCGGTCGGTGATGACCGCGTTCGACGAGACGCTGTTCCGGCTGGTCCCCGCCGTGTACCGGGCGCTCGACCACGTGCTGCTCGGCGCGGCGAGCGGCACGGCGGCGTCGCCGGTGCCGCCGTTCCTGCGGTTCGGCTCCTGGGTGGGCGGCGACAGGGACGGCAACCCGAACGTCACTGCCGCGGTGACCAGGGAAGCCGCGGTGATCCAGGCAGAGCACGCGCTGCGCGGCCTCGAGGCAGTCTGCGGCAGGATCGGCCGGGCGCTGACCGTGTACGAGGACTCCGCCCCGCCGTCGCCCGCGCTGCGCCGGGCGCTCGCCGCCGCCTCGGCCGAGCAGCCAGAACTGCTCGCGGAGATCACAGCCCGCTCGCCAGGCGAGCCTTACCGCGCGTACCTGCTGTACGCGGCCGAGCGGCTCGCCGCGACCCGGACAAGGAGCCTCGACCTGGCCTACGCCGGGGCGGCGGACTTCCTCGCCGACCTGCGCCTGGTCCAGTCGTCGCTCGCGGCCGCCGGGGCGGTCAGGCAGGCGTACGGGGAACTTCAGCACTTGATCTGGCAGACCGAGACGTTCGGCTTCCACCTCGCGGGCCTTGAGGTGCGCCAGCACTCGCGGGTGCACGCCCTGGCGCTGGCCGAGCTGCGGGCGGGGGATCCCCCGTCGGCCATGACGAGTGAGGTCCTGGAGACCATCCGGGTGATGGCCTGGATCCAGCGCCGCTACGGCGTCGACGCGTGCCGCCGCTACATCATCTCGTTCACCACGTCAGCGCAGGACATCGCGGCGGTCTACGAGCTAGCCGGCTACGCGTTCCCCGACGGCGACGGCCCGGTGCTCGACGTGGTGCCGCTGTTCGAGAGCGGGGAAGACCTGGCCAACGCCCCGGCCGTGCTGACCGGCATGCTGTCGCTCCCCGCCGTGACCGCGCGGTTCGCCGAGACCGGGCGGCACTTGGAGGTGATGCTCGGCTACTCGGACTCCGCCAAGGAACTCGGGCCCGCCTCGGCGACGCTGCGGCTGTTCGACGCTCAGGCGGAGCTCGCGGCGTGGTCGGCGGAGCACGACGTGAAGCTGACCCTGTTCCACGGCCGGGGCGGCGCGATCGGCCGCGGCGGCGGCCCGGCCGGGCGGGCGGTGCTGGCCCAGGCACCCGGCTCGGTCGACGGGCGGCTGAAGGTGACCGAGCAGGGCGAGGTGATCTTCGCCCGGTACGCGAACCCGGTCATCGCCCAGCGACATCTGGAGCAGGTCACCTCGGCCGTGCTGCTCGCGTCCTCACCCGTGGTCGGCGAGCGCAACGCGGCCGCCGCCCGGCGGTACCGGCCCGTGGCTGACCAGATGGAGTCGGCCGCGCTCCGCGCCTACCGGGAGCTGGTGGAGATCCAGGGCTTTCCCGAATGGCTGGCCAGGATAAGTCCGTTGGAGGAGATCAGCGGGCTGCGCATCGGATCGCGGCCCGCGCGGCGCGGGGTCGGCGTGGTCGGGCTGGAC
>JAWWPV010000870.1:0-4982 GCA_033854775.1 Trebonia sp. | reverse complement strand
GCCCAGGAAAGCCGGGGCGAGGATGACCGCCCGGACGACGGGTCTAGCCTGGAGGAGCAGCCTGGTCGCGATGACCAGGCTGGCGCGGGCGAGCAGGCCCCCGTACCGCCCCCGCGAGGCGAGCCGTCGGCCAGCGATAAGAAGGCAGGGTCAGCCAGATGACTGATACCGCGCACGTCGTGATCGTCGGGGCCGGCTTCGCCGGCCTGTCCGCCGCAGGCAAGCTGCGCAAGGCGGACCTGCAGGTCACCGTGATCGACAAGCACCTCTACAGCACATTTCAGCCGTTGCTCTACCAGGTGGCGACCGGCGGCCTTAACCCCGGCGACGTCGCCTACCCCGTGGGCGGCTTCACCGCCAGGCGCAATGCCAGGTTCATCCGCGGCGACCTCGCCGCGATCGACCCCGACGCACGGGTGGTGCGGCTGGTCGGCGGCCGGGAGATCGGCTACGACTACCTGATCCTGGCCACGGGCGTGTCCGCGAACTACTTCGGCGTCCAGGGGGCGGAGGAGAACACCTTCGGCCTTTACACCCGCACCGACGCGATCGTCCTTCGCGACCACATCATGAACGGCTTCGAGTGGCTCAGCGCCGACCCCGACGGCCAGCGGGAGTTCGCGGTCACCGTGGTCGGCGGCGGCGCCACCGGGGTCGAGCTGGCCGGCACCCTGGGCGAACTGCGCAACAACGTGCTGCGCGCCACCTTCCCCGACGTGGACCCCGCCCGGCTGCACATCCGGCTCGTGGAGACGGCACCGGAGCTGCTGATGCCGTTCCACCCCAAGCTCCGCGAGTACACCAGGCGGCAGCTGGTGAAGCGCGGCATAGACATCAGGGTGAACACCACGATCCGCGAGGTGACCAAGGATCACGTGCTGCTTGCGGACGGCACCTCGCATCGGAGCGACCTCACGGTCTGGACGGGCGGGGTGGCCGCGCCAGGATCGCTCGCCTCCTGGGGCCTGCCCCAGGGCAAGGCGGGCCGCCTCATCGTCGGACCCGACCTGCGGGTCCAGGGCAGGATGAGGATCTTCGCCACCGGCGACATAGCGCTGAACGAGGACAACCCGTCGCCCCAGCTCGCGCAGCCCGCGCTCCAGGAGGGCAGGCACGCGGCCGAGCAGGTCATTCACCTGCTGCGCGGCGAGCCGACCGAGCCGTTCCACTACCACGACAAGGGCACGATGGCCACCATCGGCCGCCGCTCCGCCGTGGTGCAGCTCGCGCGCGGCGCGCGCATCACCGGGACGCTCGCCTGGCTCGCCTGGCTGGCCTTGCACCTGGTGTACCTGCTCGGCAACAGGAACCGGATCGCGACGCTGATCAACCTGTCCTGGCGGTACATCGCCTGGGGCCACGGCGGCGGGGTGATCGTGGGCGACGAGCCGGCCGAGGACGTGCCTGCGCTGGACGAGGACACGCGGGCGACGGAAACGTCTAGTGAACGGGCCGGGTAGCCGGCTGCTGGGCTACGACCGCCTGTAGTAGTGTCGTCCCTGGCGGCTGACAGCGGCTAGGGTCGAGGTGCGAAAGGCGGGCTGGCATGCTGCGAGGAAGTAAGACGACGCGCCGGGCGACCTGGCTGGCGAGCCTGGCGGTCACCGCCGCCCTGGCGGTGGCGGGCTGCTCGTCGTCCGCGTCACCGGCGAGCGGACCGTCGCCGATGAGCCCGGCCAGTGCCGCCGCGATGGAGAACCCCAACCTCGACCTGGGTTCCACGCTCGGCGACAAGCCCGCGCCCGACGTCAAGCTGGTCAACCAGTTCGGCCAGCAGATGTCGCTCAGCCAGTTCCGCGGCCGGGTCGTCATCCTGTCCTTCGAGGATTCCGAGTGCACCACGGTGTGCCCGCTGACCACGCAGTCGATGGTGCTCGCGAAGGAACTGCTCGGCAAGGCGGGCAGCTCGGTCCAGCTGCTCGGCGTGGACGCCAACCCGGACGCCATCAAGGTGGCCGACGTGATGGACTACTCCCGCGTCCACGGCATGATCAACCAGTGGGACTTCCTGACCGGGTCGCTCGCCCAGCTGAAGTCGGTGTGGAAGTCCTACAGCATCGCGGTGCAGGTTGAGTCGGGGCAGATCGACCACACGCCCGCGCTGTACGTCATCGACGCCCAGGGCAGGCTCCAGAAGGTCTACCTGACCCAGATGGCGTACTCGAGCGTCACCCAGTCCGCGCAGGTCCTGGCCACCGAGGTGGCGAGCCTGCTGCCCGGCCACCCGAAGCTGTCGAGCCTGGAGTCACTGGGCACCGTCCCGGCGCAGAGCCCGGCGGCCACGATCTCGCTGCCCGCGGCGGGCGGTACCGGATCGGCAGCCGCGGGCACCGTGACGCTTGGCCCTGGCCAGGCCCGCCTCGTGGTCTTCTTCGCGACCTGGCTCAGCGAGACGTCCGACCTGAACTCCGAGCTGACGGGCCTCAACGCCTACGCCAAGGCGGCCGCGAGCAAGCACCTGCCGGCGCTCACCGCCGTCGACGAGACCGTGACGGAACCGTCGACCGCGGCGGTGACCAGCTACCTGCACCAGCTCGGGCCGCTGTCTTACCCGGTCGCCATTGACGAGACGGGCCGGGTGGCGGACGGCTACGGCGTCCAGGACCAGCCCTGGCTCGTCCTCGTCAGCAAGTCAGGCAAGATCACCTGGCAGCACGACGGCTGGGTCTCCCCGGCGGCGCTCGAGAAGGCCGCGGCCGCTAACCAGTAGCGCGGCGTGCCCGGCCTTAGGCGATCTCGCCCCAGTCCAGGGCCGGGTGGCCGAGCGCCGTCGCCGTTTCCCGCTGGGCCATGTCGAGCAGCAGGCCGGTGGCGTCCAGGTGCTTCGTGATCGGGCCGATCGCCCGGGCCGGCATGAACTGCGGGCCGCCGGGCCAGCCGTGCCCGCCGCCGTCGATCCGGTACAGCGTAGACGGATGACAGCCGGGTCTCGTCCACGTCTTCCGCGTGACGGGGAGGTCGCCCGGCGCCATGGGCAGCTCCTCGATCGAGGGCCTGGCGATGCCGCCGGTGCCCGTGATCCCGTTACCCGCGATCCCGCCGACCGTGATCCCGTTCGCCATCGCCCAGTCGGCGACGACCGCCTCCGCGCCCGCGACGATGTCCTCGCCGGGCAGCTCCCCGTGACTGACCGCGCGCCGCTTGAGTATGCGGCCGGAGATGCCGCGCCTGGTGAGCCGGCCGCCCCCGTAGGGCGACGTCGGGTCGCCAGTGCCCATGACGAGGACCATGCTGGCGCGCAACTGCGGCACCGGGGCCATCCGGCGGCTTGACTGAAGTGCCGTCCCGGCGACAAGGAACAGGCCGGTCACCGGCAGCAGGCCGTTCCTCGCCACGTGCTCGGCGTACCGCGCGCCCTGCGAGATCCCGGCGATGAAGACCGGCCACGACCGGGCCGCCCCCAGCCCCTCGAGGTGCCTGGCGAGTTCGGCGAGGAACAGGGCGTCGTCCAGGTCCGGCTGGCGGGCCGGCGGCCTGGCCGGGTGCCAGGCGCCCTTCCAGCCATCGGGGAAGACGGTGGTGATCCCGGCGGCGGGACCGCGCCTGGCGAGTCCCGTGAACGAGGCCATGCCCCGCCCGTCAATTCCTGACCCGTGCAGTGCGATCAGCAACGGCGGTGCCGCCCGGCCAAGCTGCCGGGGTGCCCGGGCAAGCCAGTAAGACCGCCGAACCCCCGCTACCTCGATTACTCCCCGGTCAAGCTCGCTGCCGCCGCGTGCCCCCATGTGAGAAGAGTAGATACCCGTGGCCCTTCGCGGGGGACTTAAGTGAATTCATCCGGACACGCGCGGAAGTGTGCGCGGCCGCCCTCTTGACTTGACTCCCGTCATACTTCTGCATTAGAACTAATAATAGTTCTGTAGCAGACTTAATATGGGGGAGCGGTGATGGTGGCCTCGCTGCTGCGCGAGCCCGCGCGTCCCGCCGTGATCCGCGAGCACCCGCTCGCGCCCTGGTTCGCGGTCGTCGCGGTGTGCTTCGGCGCGTTCATGGGCCAGCTCGACGCGAGCGTCGTGACGGTGGCCTTCCCCGCGCTGCAACGGCAGTTCGGCGCCGGGCTCGCGTCCGTCCAGTGGGTGTCGCTCGCTTACCTGCTCGTGCTGACCGCGCTGCTCGTCCCGGCCGGCCGCTGGTCGGACCGGGCCGGCCGCAAGCTCATGTACCTGTACGGGTTTGTCGTGTTCGCCGGCTCCTCGGCCGCGTGCGGGCTCGCGCCCTCGCTCGGCGTGCTGATCGCGCTGCGGGTGGTTCAGGCGGGCGGCGCGGCGCTGCTCCAGGCGAACAGCGTGGCGCTCGTCGTCACCAGCGTGCCGGAGCGGAACCGCAGGGCGGCGCTCGGCGTGCAGGCGGCGGCGCAGGCGGTCGGCCTGGCGTCCGGCCCGGTGGTCGGCGGCCTGCTCGTGGCGGCGGCGGGCTGGCGCTGGGTGTTCTTGCTGAACGTCCCCGTGGGGGTGCTCGCGGTCGTGGCCGGCGTTTGCCTGCTGCCCCGGACGAGAGGGGCGGCCGGGCAGCTCCTGGCCGGCCAGCCCCCGGCCGCCCGGCCCCCGGTTGACAAGCACCGCACCGACCCGGGCGGAACCGTCCTGCTCGCCACCGCGACGACGGCCGGCATGCTGGCCATCTCCGCCCTGTCCGGGCTCGGCACTCCCGGCTGGACGGCGGCGGTGCTCGCCGCCGTGGCCGTGCTCACCGGGACCGCCCTGCTCAGGCACGAACGGCGGGTCGCCGCGCCGCTGCTCGACCTGCGCACCATGGCCGCCTCGGGTACCGGCTCGGCGCTGCTCGGGGCGCTGTGCGCCTACCTCGTCCTGTTCGGCCCGCTGGTCCTGTTCCCGCAGGTCGTCTCCGCCCAGGGCGGCAGCGCCGAGTCCGCGGGCCTGCTGCTCACCGCGCTTCCCGCCGGGTTCGGCCTCGCCGCCGCCGTCGCGGACAAGCTGGTCCCCGCTGGCTGGCAGAACAGGCGACGCTGCCTCCTGGGCGGC
>JAWWPV010000869.1:0-3741 GCA_033854775.1 Trebonia sp. | reverse complement strand
GCCGCGGCGGACGTCGCGGCCGCCGGCGTCACGGACCCGGTCGGCGCCGTGGCCGGGCACGGAATCGGGCTCGAGCTCTGGGAGCGGCCGCTGATCAAGGAGCACACCGACCCGGATGAGGACGTGTCCCTGCGACCCGGCATGGTGCTCTGCCTCGAGCCGATCCTCGCGCCGCCCCATCCCGGCGGCGGCCTCGCCGGCATCTTCGTCTTCGAGCAGCAGGTCCTGGTCACCAGCACCGGCTGCGACGTGCTCTCGGCGGCGCTGCCCGCTCATCTGTGGGAGATCTGATGGCGGTCCTGTACGTCAGCCCGATGCCCTACGGGGCGAACGCCGCGGTGGACGCGGTCGGCCACGGTCTCGACAACCATCTCGCCGAGGCCGGCGTCGACCTGCGGCTGCTGTACGCCGACTTCGCGGACCCCGGCTGGCGCGATCTCGCGACCGGCGCGGTCGACGCCGGCACCGCGGCCGGGGTCGAGGCGATCGTGCTCTGGATCATCGACGCGGCGGTGCCGGCGGCTGCCGTAGGACGTGCGCGGGCTGCGGGCATCCCCGTCCTGACTCTGGAACGCCCGCAGTTCGCGGTGGACGCGTCCGTGGTCTACCCGAACTTCAACCACGGCGTGTACATGAGCGAATATCTCGCCACCCTGCTGCCGCCGAAGGCCCGGGTGGCGGTCGTGGGCGGCCCGGACGTCGTGGACGACATCGAGCTGATGCTCGGCCTGCTGCACGGCCTCGACGCGGCCGGCCTCACGCGGGTGAACGACCCCGAGGATCCCCGGTACAAGAACACCACCGACGTGGCCTCGGGGGGCAAGGAGAAAACAGCGAACATCCTGGCCGACTTCGACCGGCTGGACGGGCTGATCCCGTTCAACGACGAGACCTTGCTCGGTGCCGTCGAGGCGCTGCGCGAAGCTGGCCGGCTCGGCGAGGTGAAGATGGTCTCGCGCAACGGAACACCAGCCGCCGTCGAGCTCATCCGCGCCGGAATCCACCACGGCACGTGGGACATCGATGCACCCGGCATCGGCGCGACCGTGGCCGGCCTCGTGCTGCGCGCCCTCGGCGGAGAGGAACTGGACGGGCTGTGCGTGGCCAGCCCGATCGGCCGCATGATCACCGCAGAGCGGGCCAGGACGTGGGTCCCGTGGGACCAGCGGGCACCCCGCCGCCCGGTGAAGGTCGGGCTGGGCCCATCGGGACAGGCACCATTGTGACGATCTGGTCCGACACCGCGTCGCCGGATCTCGCCGCGGCTGCCGCGCGCACCGACCGCGGGCACGAGGTAGGGCTGGTGCCGGTCGGGGCGATCGAGCAGCACGGGCCGCACCTGCCGGTCGGCACCGACACGATCGTCGCCAGCGCGCTGTGCGCTGCCGCCGGAGCGGCGGCCGACGCCCTCGTCCTGCCGGCGATCTCGCTCGGGGTGAGCTACGGACACGGCACCGTGCTCGCGGGCACGCTGTCGCTGACCCCGGACCTGCTCGTGGCCACTGTGCACCAGTACGTGCGGTGGGCGTCGGTGACCGGCCTGCGCAGGCTCCTCTTCGTCAACGCCCATATGGGAAATTCCGCCAGCCTGAGTGTCGCGACCGATTCGGTCCGGTTGCTGGCGCCGCAGCTGCGAGTGGGAACGATCGACTGGTGGGCAGCGGATCCGGCGGTGTTCGCTGAGATCACGGCCGACGGCGACGACATCCACGCCAACCGGGCTGAGACCGCCATGATGATGGCTATCGCGCCGCAACTGGTCCATTCCCAGCGAGCATCCGGCGCCGATGACCCGGATCGGACGGCCGGACTGACCTTCCGTTACACAGCTCCCGCCCTCTCACGCAACGGGGTGACCGGGCGCCCGTCTGAGGCGAGCGCGGATCTCGGAGCGGAACTGCAGCGCCGCGTCGTCTCGGCACTGGCCGGCCGGATCGAGCGGGGCCGGGTCGAGGAGCCGCCGCTCGGCGTCGCGGCCGCCCCGGGCTTCCCCTTCTGATGTCCCTTCGACGCCCTGGCGCCCCGACCCTCCCGAACTGCGATCAGGAGAACTCATGGATACCGTCGCCGAGGTAGCCGCCGCCCACGCCGAACTCGCCGGCGATCTCAGCCGCCGGGGCGTGAAGTACGTCATGGGCGGGTGGATCGATGTACTCGGGCGCAGCAAGTCGAAGATCGTGCCGATCGGTCACCTGCCCCAGCTGCTGGCCGGCTCGGAACGTTACACACCCCGCGGGATGGGGGGTATCGGCGTCATGACACCGCATGAGGACGAGTGCGTGGCCATGCCGGACGTGTCGACCCTGCAGGTGTTCCCGTGGGACGGCCGCTTCGCGTGGATGGCAGCTGACCTGTCCTACGGCGGGCGTGAGCCCTTCGCGCTGTGCCCGCGCTCGGCCCTCAAGCGCCAGCTTGGCCGCGCGGCCTCCGCCGGTTACACGGTCAATCTCGGGATCGAGACCGAGTTTTACGCATTCGCGGCGGAATCAGTGGACGGGCCGCCGCCGCAGGGCCAGCCGGAGGGGTACCTGCGCCCGATGGCGCGAAGCGGCGCGCTTCGCCCCACCCCGGCCTACGACACGGTGAGCACGCTGGACGCGGCACCGTTCCTCGACCGGATGGCCGACTGCATGAACGAGCTCGGCTTCGGCCTGTTCAGCTTCGATCACGAAGGGGGCGATGGGCAATTCGAGTTTGACTTCGCCCACGATGAGGCCCTGCGCATGGCCGACCGGATCAGCCTGTTCCGGATCATGGCCCGCCAGGTCGCCCAGGAGTTCGGGCTGATAGCGACGTTCATGCCCAAGCCCTACACCGGCAGCTGGGGATCGGGCCACCACTCAAACATGAGCCTGGCCGACGTGAACACGGGCGAGAACCTGTTCCGCGAGATCCGCCCCGACGGATCTACCGGGTGGAGCGAGCTCACGTACTCGTTCGTCGCCGGGATCCTCCAGCACGCGCGAGCGATCGCCGCGGTCGCGACGCCCACTGTCAACTCCTACAAGCGCCTCACCGCGCGACTGCGCGACGGCGAGATTTCCTGGGCGCCAATCTGGGCCTCCTACGGCGACAACAACCGGTCGTGCATGATCCGGCTACCAGATAACCGGCCCGCCATCGAGAACCGCGGCGTGGACTCGGCGGCCAACACCTACCTCGCCACCGCGCTCATCGTCGCGGCCGGACTCGAAGGCATCGAGAAGAATCTGCATCCGGGTGAGCCGGTCAGCAGCCAGACCTACGACTGGCAGACTCCACCGCCCTCCGCGGCCAGGCTGCCGCGAACCCTCCTCGAAGCCATCGACGCGTTTGCCGGCGACCCGCTCGTCCATGACGTGTTCGCCCCGCAATTCATCTCCG
Organism: Trebonia sp.; assembly: GCA_033854775.1. Taxonomy (GTDB): domain Bacteria; phylum Actinomycetota; class Actinomycetes; order Streptosporangiales; family Streptosporangiaceae; genus Trebonia. The sequence continues at coordinate 378 of JAWWPV010000869.1, read as the reverse complement.
ACTACACCGCTATGAAGAACCAGGAATGGGACGCGTACCACGCCGAAGTCACCGACTGGGAGCGATCGCAGTACCTGCTCAACCTGTGATGTTCAATCGGCAAGACGAGCCGACACTCGGGACTTCCCGCGAGCCATCACCGAGATCCACGTCACCTGCCCCGCCGGCCTGCCTGACCCCACCGTATGAACGGTCCGTCGTGACGGTCCTCCTGGGACCGGGTTCGGACACGCAAGGGGCCCCCAGCTAACCTGGCCAACGTTCCCGGCCGCCACCCAGACCGAAACCCTCTGGCCCATACCCATCCCCCGTGCGGAGACGATCATGAGAACCACAGCCGGGCGATGGAGCACCAGCGAGCCGGTCTTCGTGGAAGAC
>JAWWPV010000868.1:0-3941 GCA_033854775.1 Trebonia sp. | reverse complement strand
AAGTGGCGATATCCGCCCCCGATGACCCGCGATCATGAAAACAGCCGGCCCGCAGCACCAGCAAACCGGGGCATAACCGGCGAACCTGTCGGCCTTCGGGGGCCAGGCGCCCGGATGACCCGCGATCTCAGCCGTCAACGGCAGGCTCGAGGGACCCGCCCGAAGGAAAGCCAAACCGCGAAACGAACCGCCCGCGCCACCGGCGGCACACCCGGGGCGGGCAACTTGAAAACCGACGGGCCTATGACAAGGAAAAGTTACCAAGATCTTCCGCGGCGGCCCGCTGGACGCCGGAGGAATCGGGCATGCGGGGTTAGTCCCTGTCCGGCGGGTTCAGGCGGCGCTCCAGCTCGGCCAGGCGGAGTTCTAGCTGGTCGACGCGGTGCCGGAGGAGTTCGAGCTGGGCCTCGTCGGACAGGCGGCGCTCGGCGGTCTTGCGGACGCGCGGGCTCGCCTCGGCGCGCTCGGCGACCATCGCGAGGGGGACGAGGCGCTGCGGGCCGTGCGGGCCATCGACGAGTCGGGACGGGATCTGGCCGTTGCGGTACCAGGTGCGCAGCGCGGCCCGTGACACGCCGGTGTCCGCGGCGGCCTTCTCCAGCGTCACCCAGTCGGAGCCGTCGAGCCGGGCGCCGAGCTCAAGCTCAAGCTCCCAGTCGTCGAGCCGGTCATCCCAGTCCATGGCCACCCTTCTTGCCTCGCTTCCCTTTGTACCCACAGCGGCGCTACCGTGCCACATGGGCGCGTAACCCTATTATTAGCATGGTATTGACGGGGTTAAAAGCAGAGGGCAGGCTTGGGGCATGTTCGAGAGATTCACTAACAGAGCGCGCCACGTGGTCGTCCTGTCCCAGGAAGAGGCGCGCCTCCTGAGCCACAACTACATCGGGACCGAGCACATCCTGCTCGGCCTGCTCGGCGAGCCCGAGTCGATCGCCGGCCAGGTCCTGACGAGCTTCGGCATCACGCGCGACGGCGTCCGCGTGGAGGTCGAGGAGTTGATCGGCATGGGCAAGAGCCAGCCGAGCGGGCACATCCCCTTCACGCCACGGGCCAAGAAGACCCTGGAGCTTTCGCTGCGCGAGGCGCTCTCGATCAAGCACAACTACATCGGCACGGAGCACATCCTGCTCGGGCTGATCAGGGAGGGCGACGGAGTCGCCGTCCAGATCATGCGCAACCACGCGGACCTGGCCGAGATCAGGGCCGCGGTGCTCAACGCCGTGTCCGCCACCGATCCCGGCGAGCCGGCCGAAGGGTCAGAGGAGACCAACGCCGTGCTCCGCTGGCTGCGGCAGCGGCTGAGCCGGCACGGGGCAAGCCTCCCCTTCCGCCCCGACGTGCCTGGCGCCGAGCCCGCGACGCGCGGCACCCCGGCGGTCGAAGCCGCGTTGCAGCAGGCCGCCCGGCTCGCCGGGCCGCTCCCTGTCGGGTCGCACCACCTGCTGCTCGCGGCCCTTGAGGACGCGAACTCGGCCGCCTCGTCGGCCCTCGCCTCGCTCGGCGTTGACCTCGACCAACTGCGGGGGAAGCTCCGCTCCGCGAAGATCGCGGGCACCAGCGACGAGCAGCCCGAGCAGGCCGGGCGCCGCCAGATGGCCATTCAGGTGACCGACGAGATCCTCACGATCGTGGCGACCGACCCGGTCATCGTGGAGGCGGGCAAGGAGGCCCTCCGCGCCGTGAACGCGAGGGCAGCCGCGACCACGAAAAAGGCCGCCTCGGAGGGCGCTGGCGGTGAAGGCGCGGGCGAGGAGTCCTCAAATGATGAGTCTTCCGGCGAGGAGGCCGAGAGCGCGTCCGCGACCAGCAACGTGATCCGCGGCGACCTGCCGGCCGCCGCGGGGCTGGCCGACGTCTGGCTGGACCTTCACACGACCCTGGAAATCATTGCCGCCCCGACGGCCGGCCGCACGGCCAGGCGGGCCAGGAAGGTCCGCCCAGGCGAGCTCGGGACCGCTGGGCCAACCGCGGAGAGCGACCCGGACGAGCCGGAAGCGGCCAGTTCATGAAATATCCGGGAATGTCGCCGCCCGCGAGCGCCCGACATTCCCGGATGCGACCGACGCCATAGCGAGCGCACTCTCACCGTGTGGCGTTGGGCCGGATACGGCCCGGATACAGCCGGCCCAACGCCACACGGGGGCGACACGGAGACTCGCCCTTTGACCCATGACCGGGCGCGGTGACAACTCCCGCCCCCGCTCCCCCACGCCCTCCAGAGGAATCGAACGCCGACCACGCGGAGCCAGAAGTCGTTCGGGATGATGCTCTTGAGCCGTTGAACTTGGGTGAGACACCACAAGCTAGGCGCGCGGCTTGTGCACGAAGGGCATTGACCGCCTCTTTTCGCGTCTCTTAACGTCAGATGCGAGGGTTGCGAAGGAGGAGCCGCGTGGCCGACCTTGACGTCGTGGTGGTGGGAGCAGGGTTTTCCGGGATCTACGCCGTGCACGCGTTCCGGTCGGCCGGGCTAACGGTGAAGGCGTTCGAAGCCGGGGACGGCATCGGCGGTACCTGGTTCTGGAACAGCTACCCAGGGGCGCGGTGCGACATCGAGTCCAAGGACTACTCGTATTCCTTCTCGCCCGAGCTTGAGCAGGAGTGGTCCTGGAGCGAGCGGTACCCCGCGCAGCCGGAGATCCTGCGGTACCTCAACCACGTCGCGGACAAGTTCGGGCTGTGGCCTAGCATCCAGCTGAACACGCGAGTGACCGGGGCGGCGTGGGACGCGGACTCGGCCTCGTGGGCTGTGGCGACGTCGGACGGCGGCACGGTCACGGCGCGGTACCTCGTCTCGGCGGCCGGGTGCCTGTCGGAGTTCCAGGTGCCCGACCTGCCGGGGCTTGCGGAGTTCGAGGGGCCCTGGTACCACACGTCGCGGTGGCCGACCGACGGTGTCGACTTCACCGGCAAGCGGGTGGGCCTCGTCGGCACCGGGTCCTCGGGTATCCAGGTCGCGCCCGAGATCGCGGCCGTCGCCGAGCACCTGTACGTGTTCCAGCGGACGGCGAACTTCGCGGTGCCGAACAGGAACCGGCCGTGGGCGGAGGCCGAATGGGCGGGGTTCAAGTCCCGGTACCGCGAGTACCGGGCGCAGGCGCGCGAGTCGTTCCTCGGGGTGCCGGTCACCGGGACGGGGCGGCCGGTCCTGGCCGAGCCGCCGGGGGACGTGCGGCGGCTCTTCATGGAGCGCTGGCAGGCGGGCGGCGGCATGCCGTTCCTCGGCGCGTACACCGACCTGCTGGTGTCGCCGGAGGCCAACGAGGTCATCGCCGAGTTCATGCGGGACCGGATCAGGGAGACGGTTTCCGATCCGGTCGGGGCCGAGTTGCTGTGCCCGCGGACGTTCCCGGTCGGGTCGAAGCGGCTGTGCCAGAGCGACGACTACTACGCGATGTTCAACCGGCCCAACGTGACGCTGGTGGATTTGCGGGCGACGCCGTTGTCGGCTGTCTCTGCGGGCGGGTTGTCGACCACCTCGGAGTTCTACGAGCTTGACGCGATCGTGTTCGCGACCGGGTTCGACGCGATCTCGGGGACGCTGCGGCAGATCGACGTCCGCGGTACCTCCGGGGTCGCGCTGGCCGATCGGTGGGCGGCCGGGCCGCGCGCCTACCTGGGGATCGCCACTCCGGGGTTCCCGAACATGTTCATCGTGACCGGGCCGGGGTCGCCGTCGGTGCTGAGCAACATGGCGCTCTCGATCGAGCAGCACGTGGAGTGGATTCGGGACTGCATCGGCTACCTGTCCGCGCATGGGCTCGCGACGGTGGAGGCGTTGGCCGAGGCCGAGGACGCGTGGATGGCGCATGTGACCGAGGTGGCGTACTCGACGCTGTTCCCGAAGGCGGACTCCTGGTACATCGGCGCGAACATCCCCGGTAAGCCCCGGGTGTTCACGACCTACGTCGGCGGCGTCGGACCGTACGGCTCGAAGT
>JAWWPV010000867.1:0-6672 GCA_033854775.1 Trebonia sp. | reverse complement strand
TCTTACCTGGATAATTACGGCAGAAGCGCCAACGATCTAATTCGCGCCGAAATCCCGGACTGGCTGGTGGTGTACCACTATCCAAACGACCACCTCGGCCGAACAGGCGCCGGCGGGCCAGCCGGGGTCCTCAGCGCGGGCCGGCGGCTGGTTCCAGCCGGGCTGGGGACGACAAGCGCCGCCGGGCAGCAGCCCGTACGGTACTGCCGAGTCCGGAGCGAGATCGTACGACCCAGGCCCCTACGGTGCCGGACCGTACGGCGACGGTCAGTACGCGAGAAGCCTGCTCGGCGGTGGTCAGGCGGTGAACAGCGGTGCCGTGCTTGCGCCCGCCCAGGCGCACGCGCAGGCGCTTGCCCCCGCACAGCCGCCAGAGTCCGGGTCTGCCGCGGCGCGGGACGCGGCCGCGTGGCCCGACATCTGCGACCAGTTCGGGCTGCACCTGCTAGTGCTGGCCGAGCAGCTGCGTACCTCCCTCGACGAGCTCGAGTCCGATGAGGGTGACCCGGAACGGCTGCGGCGGCTCTACCAGGTTGACCACGCGGTCACCCGGATGCGCCGAGCCAGCCGTGACCTGCGCACCCTCGCGGGCCGCAGCGAGGAGGAGCTGGCCGGCTTCACCACGTCGCTGCTCGACGTCATCCGGATGGCGATCTCTGCGATCGAGCGGTACACGCAGGTCTCGATCGGGCGCGTTACCGACCTCGCCGTGCTGGGCTACGCCGCCGACGACATCGGCTCGGTGATGGCGGCGCTGCTCGACAACGCCACCAGGTACTCGCCGCTCGCGGTGACCGTGAGCGGGCACCTGCTCGACGACGGCAGTGTCATGTTCCGCATCGAGGACACGGGGATCGGCATGAGCGCGGACCAGGTCACCGCGCTGAACGCCGCGTTCGCGGGCCCCGTACCTGACGTGGACGAGCGGACCGGGCGGCACACGGGGTTCCCCGTCGTGCACCGGATCGCGCGCAAGCACTCGCTCGGTGTCCGCCTCGCCTCGCGCCCGCTGCCAAGCAGCGGCACGGTCGCGATGGTGATCCTGCCGCCGCACCTGCTCTGCGAGGTTCCGGCGGAAGATGCCCAGCGTCGGCCCGTGCCGGCAACCGGAACGCCAGCACAGCCAGCGCCGCGACCGAGCGCGGTACCCGACTTGCCGCACGCCGAGCCGACGAGAGCACACCAGGTACTGCCGTGGGAGCCGCCGGAGTTGCCCGATCGTGACCAGCCGCGCCCGACCGGCGACCTGCCCCGCCGGGAACCCGCCAGCCTGCGCGGCGGCGACCCGCGACCCCAGTCGCAGGAGCCCGCGCTGGTCCCGACGACGGAGCAGCAGGCGGCGGCCCGCCGTGCCTTCGCCGACGAGCTAAGCGCGTTCTCCCTGGGCACCGTCGACTCGCCTGGCTCCGCCGATGACTCCGCCGATGACACCGCAACGGAAGAAGAGGCCAAGCCATGACGAACCCCGCCGTGCTGCCGCCGCGCGATCCGCAGGACTTCGGCTGGCTCGTCGACAACTTCGCCATGTCGACGCCAGGAGTCACCCATGCCCTCATCGTCTCCTCCGACGGCCTGCCGCTCATCGCGGCCGGCGGCATGTCGCCGGACCTGGCCGACCCCCTCGCCGCGATGACCAGCGGGATCATCAGCCTCGGCAACAACATCGCGAGCAAGGTCGGCGAGGCCGGCTGCGACCAGGTGATGCTCAAGTTCCCGTCGGGCCACTTCCTCTTCATGAGCATCGGCAACCTTGCCGGGTTCGCCGTGCTCGTGCGGGAGGGGGCCAACCTCGGCGTGGTCGCGCACCAGATGGCGCAGCTCGTCGACGCCGTCGGCCACGTCCTCACCCCGCAGCTCCGCGACGACCTGCGCCGCATGAACGTCGTGAGCGGAGGCGGTGGACGATGACCGGTAACCCGTGGGTCCGTCCGTACGTGCTGACCGGCGGGCGGACCAGGACCCGCCATCACCTGTACGTGCACACGCTGGTCTTGGTTAAGCGCTACGACCCCGCTGCCGCCCTGCGGATGTCGCCGGAGGCGCGGCGGCTGTATGAGCGGGCGTCGTTCGGCGCGCAGTCGGTGGCCGAGCTGTCGGCGTACTCCGGGGTGTCGCTTGGCGTCACCCGCGTGCTCCTTGAGGACCTGGCCGCCACCGATCACGTGCAGATCAACGAAGATACCTACACATCCCCTTACGACCACCGGCTGCTGAAGAGAGTCATTGATGGCCTTCGCGAGTTCGCCTGACCGCGTGCCGCCGAACGTTACCTCCGCGAAGATCGTCGTAGCGGGCGGGTTCGGCGTGGGGAAGACGACCCTGGTCAGTACCGTCTCCGAGATCCCCCCGGTCAACACCGAGGCGTGGATGACCCAGGCGGGCAAGGCGGTCGACCCGCTGCACGGCTCCGACGAGAAGACCACCACCACGGTGGCCATGGACTTCGGCCGGATCACGCTCGCGCGCGACCTGATCCTTTACTTGTTCGGCACACCGGGCCAGCCGCGGTTCTGGCCGATGTGGGATGACTTGTGCCGGGGAGCGAGCGCCGCGGTCGTGCTCGTCGACACCCGCCGCCTCGACATCTCCTTCCCCGCGGTGAACTACTTCGAGAACGACTCAGACGTGCCGTTCGTGGTGGCCGTGAACCTGTTCGACGGCCGCCAGACGCACCCGCTCGACCAGGTCCGCGACGCGCTCGGCGTCGCCGATAAGGTGCCGCTCGTCACCGTCGACGCCCGCGACCGCCGGTCCGCCACGCACGCTCTCCTTGCCGGCCTGAACAACACCCTGGAGAAAACGTCGCCGGTTACCACTCGCTGAATCCCCGGCAAAATGCGAAGCTGCGCTTAACCCCCTCACCCTAGGAGTGTTTCCCCGTGCGCAAGATTCTCATCGTGGGCGCCGGCCAGGCCGGCCTGCAGCTGGCGCTGAGCCTCCAGGCCGAAGGCTACGACGTGACCGTGATGTCGGCCCGTACGCCCGACGAGATCAGGAACGGGTGGCCGACCTCGACCCAGATGATGATGTACCGGGCCCTCGACCGGGAGCGCGACGTCAAGCTGAACCTCTGGGACGGCACGGCGACGCCCACCACCGGGATCGGCTTCAACCTGTCTCCGGCCCCTGGCGTGTCGGCATTCTCGTTCTCCGGCGCGTGGGCACGGCCGGGAAACTCCGTCGACCAGCGGCTCAAGATGTCGACCTGGATCGAGCTGTTCGAGCAGCGCGGCGGCCGGGTGATCTACCACTCGGTGATGACCTCGGACCTCGCGGGCCTCGCGCCGATGTACGACCTGACGGTCATCGCGGCCGGCAAGGGCGAGATCGTGGAACTGTTCGACGTGGACGCGGAGAAGACGCACTACACCAGGCCGGCGCGGCACCTGGCCGCCATCTACCTGAACGGAATCGCCATTCCCGAGGGCGTGCCGCATCCGAGGATGCGGGTCAACCTGCGGCCCGGCGGCGGCGAGTTCTTCTTCATGCCCGCCTACGGCCTCACCGGTCCCTGCGACGTGGTGCTCGTTGAGGCCGTCCCCGGCGGCCCGTTCGACATCTTCTCTGACCGCCCGTCCCCGGACGAGCACCTGCGCAGGGTCAAGGCCATGCTGCTTGAGCATTTCCCGTGGGAGGGCGAGCTCTACCGGAACGCCGAGCCGACCGACGCGCGCGCTTCCCTGGTCGGCGCGTTCCCCATGACCATCCGCCGTCCCTACGCCGAGGTCGCCCCGGGCAGCTACGTCACCGGCATCGGGGACGTGGTCGTGGTCAACGACCCGATCAGCGGCCAGGGCGCCAACAACGCCGCGCACGCGGCCGGCGTGTACCTCAAGGCCATCCTCGACCGCGGTGACAGGCCGTTCACCCCGGAGTGGATGCAGCAGACCTTCGACGCGTTCTGGGCGCACGCGCAGGACTCGGTCATGCTCACCGAGATGATGCTTGAGCCGCTTCCGGTGCACGCGCAGCAGGTCCTCGGCGCCGCCTCGCAGTTCCAGGAGATCGCGGACAAGTTCGCCGAGGTCTTCCCGAACCCCGGCACGATCCACGACTTCCTCGTCGACCCCGCCAAGGCCGCCGCCTACGTGGAATCGGTGGCCGCCGCCCATCAGTAGCGGGATCCGTGGCGGGCCGTCGTCCTCCGGCCCGTCACCCCTCATGCCCGCCGACAGCGCTTCTGGCGTTAGGCTCCGTCTAATCAGGCACCCGATGAGCAAGGAGAGCGCCGATGGCCGAGGTCGTGCTGTTCCACCACGTGCAGGGGCTCACCGACGGGGTCCGGGCGTTCGCCGAGGAGCTGGGCAAGGGCGGGCACACGGTCCACACGCCCGACCTGTTCGACGGGATGCGTCCCGCGACCATCGACGACGGCGTCGCCCTCGTGCAGCGCATCGGGGACGAAGAGCTGGACAGGCGCACGAGCGCGGCCATCGACGGCCTGCCGCCCGGCCTGGTCTACGGCGGCTTCTCCTTCGGCGGCGCCACCGCCCAGGGTCTCGCGCAGACCACGCCGGGCGCGCGCGGCGCGCTTCTGTACGAGTCGTGCGTCTCGCTTACCGAAGACTGGTCCTTCGGGCTGTGGCCGGACGGGGTCCCCGTGCAGATCCACGGCATGGACCACGACCCGTTCTTCGCGGACGAGGGCGACCTCGAGGCCGCCCGCGAGCTGGTCGCGATCGTCGGCCCCCAGCTCGCCGAGCTGTTCATCTACCCGGGCGACAAGCACCTGTTCACCGACAGCTCGCTGCCGAGCTACGACCCCGGCGCGGCCGCCCTGGTCATCCGCCGCTCGGTGGAGTTCCTCGACAAGCTCGGCTAGCCGCGCCGCACCCGGGCTCGCGCGGAAGCGGGGGACCGCCTAGGTTCGTATGCATGAGCAAAGCCGGCGAGTTCCAGCGCGACACCAAGTACCTGGACGGGCGGATCACGGCCGACGGCAGGGACGGCTGGCCGGCCGAGGCCGAAAGGTACCGGCTGGTCGTGGCGCGCGGCTGCCCGTGGGCGAACCGGACCATGATCGTCCGCCGCCTCCTCGGCCTGGAAGGCGCGCTGTCCATGGGCATCTGCGGCCCGACGCACGACTGGCGGTCCTGGACCTTCGACCTTGACCCGGGGGAGAAAGACCCGGTGCTCGGCGTTCACTGGCTCCGCGAGGCGTACGAGAAGGCGGTCCCCGGTTACGACCGTGGCGTCACCGTCCCCGCGATCGTGGACATCCCGAGCGGCGCCGTGGTGACCGCCGACTTCCGGCACATCACGCTCGACCTGGAGAGCGAATGGGGGGCATACCACCGGCAGGGCGCGCCCGACCTGTACCCGGACGCCTTGCGGGCCGAGATCGAGGAGGTCAGCGGCCTCGTCTACCGGGACGTGAACAACGGCGTCTACCGGTGCGGGTTCGCCACCACCCAGGCCGCCTACGACAACGCCTACCGCATCCTGTTCGCACGGCTCGACTGGCTCGAAGACCGGCTCACGACCCGCCGCTACCTGGTCGGTGACACGATCACCGAGGCGGACGTCCGGCTCTGGACGACCCTCGCCCGGTTCGACGCGGTCTACCACGGCCACTTCAAGTGCAACAGGAACAAGCTGATCGAGCTGCCTGCCCTGTGGGCCTACGCCCGCGACCTGTTCCAGACCCCCGGCTTCGGCGACACGATCGACTTCGTCCAGACCAAGCAGCACTACTACCTGGTCCACAAGGACCTCAACCCGTCCGGCATCGTCCCTGACGGCCCGGACCTGTCCGGCTGGCTGACCAGGCACCACCGGGAAGAGCTAGGCGCCCGCCCCTTCGGCGACGGCACCCCGCCCGGTCCTCCGCCCGAGCCCGAGCGAGTCCCCGCCAGCCGCACCGCCCATTAACCAGAACAGGATCATCCCGAACGGGTTCGTGGTTCCCGCTCCCGTCTCCCATGGCTCCCTCGGAACGGCCAGGGTGCCGGGGCTAGGCTCATTCGCATGGCGAATTCACTAGGGCGAATCTGTGTCACGGGCGCGACCGGCAAGGCGGGCCTGGCGGCCGTCCTGCACCTGCGCGAGCACGGCTACGACGTGGTGCCGACCGACATCGCGCTCAGCGGCGACGACGTGGCGGCGGGCGTCCTGGCCGCGGACCTCACCGACTACGGCCAGGCGACCGAAGTCCTGCGCGGTATCGACGCCGTGGTGCACCTGGCGAACATCCCGGCCCCGGGCCGGACCACCCCGGCGGTCACGTTTCACGCCAACATCGCGATGAACTTCAACATCTTCCACGCGGCCGCTGCCCTCGGCCTCACGCGGGTGGTGTGGGCGTCGAGCGAGACCACGCTCGGCCTGCCGTTCGGTCACGGACCCGAGCAGTCGCCTGGCGCGCCAGGCGAACTCCGCTACGCCCCGGTCGACGAGGATCATTTCCCCTACCCGTCGACGACCTATGCCCTGTCGAAGGTCGCCAGCGAGACCCTCGCGGAGCAGCTCTCCCGCTGGTCGCAGATCCCGTTCGTCGGACTGCGCATCTACAACATCATGGAACAGCACAATTACCGGCGCTTCCCCTCCTACTGGCCGGACCCCCACTCGCGCATGTGGAACCTATGGGGCTACGTCGACGTCCGCGACGTCGCCGCCGCCTGCCGCCTCGGCCTGGAAGCCGACGTCACCGGCAGCCAGAACGTCATCATC
>JAWWPV010000866.1:0-4762 GCA_033854775.1 Trebonia sp. | reverse complement strand
CCGGTGCACGCCCCGTCCACGACAGCCACGGTGGCGAGGGGCACCGACTCCAGCCGGTTCACTATCTGGGTTACCCGTCCCTCGTAGCGCACGCCGTCCGCGCCGCCGGTGAACGCACTGAACTGCTGGATATCGGTGCCCGCGGCGAAGGCGCCGCCGCTGCCGCGCAGTACCAGCGCGCGTATTTCCGGGTCGCGCTCGCCTTCGTCGATCGCGGCCGCCAGGCCGTCATACATCTCCCAGGTGAGCGCGTTGCGCCGGCGCGGGCGGTCAAAGGTCACGGTCAGCACCCGGCCATCGCGCGCAGTGACCAGCTCGGGCGCGGTCATGGCGCGGCAGCCGGCTGGTCCGCCGACTGCAACGCGGCGCCCGACCGGATCAGCTTGTCGATTTCGCCCGGCGGCAGCCCGGCCGCGGTCAGCACACTGCGGGTGTCGAGACCGAGAGCGGGACCCGCCGACCCGCGGTGCACCGGTGTCCGTGACAGGCGGACAGGCGAGCCGAGTTGCCGCACCTCACCGAGGACGGAATGCTCGGCTGCCCAGTAGAAGTCACCGTTCACTAGGTTCTCGTCAGTGAAAACCTCGCCGTACGTGGCCAGCGGGGCACACGGAACTCCCGCCGTGACCAGGGCGTCAGTCAGCTCCTGCTTACCCCGTTTCGTTGTCTCGCGTTCGATCAGGGAAATCAGCAGCGCGCGATGTTCGTAGCGAGACGAGGCGGTTTTGAACCGGACGTCGGCGGCCACGTCGTCCAGCTCGAGCACCGCACAGAGGCTTGACCACGTCTTCGGCGTGACCGCTCCGATGGTGATGTGGCCGTCCCTGGTGGCGATCGCCTGGTACGGCGCCATGCTCTGATGGGCTGACCCCTGCGGCGTCGCCACCTCGCCGGTCGCGAAGAACTTCCCAGCCTCCCATACCGCGAACGAGACGCCGGACTCATACAGCGACACCTCGACCGCCTGGCCGACACTGTCCCGGTCGCGGGCGCGCAGCGCAGCCACAATCCCCAGCGCCAGGTAGAGGGCGCTCACCAGGTCGCAGATCGGCACCCCGACTTTGCTCGGCTCGCCACCAGGCTGGCCGTTGATGCTCATCAGTCCGCTGCGAGCCTGCGCCATGATGTCCAGCCCGGGCTGCCGCGCCAGCGGGCCCGTGCGGCCCCAGCCCGTTGCCGAGGCGTAGATCAGTCGCGGGTTACGTTGCCGCAATTCGTCATAGCTGAGGCCGAGCTGGTCCATGGCGCCTGGGCGCAGGTTCTCGATGAGCACGTCGGACCGCTCGATGAGGGTGCGCGCGGCCGCAAGGCCGCCTGCTGTCCTGAGGTCCAGGGCGACTGACTGCTTGTTGCGGTTGATCCGCAGGAACGATGAGCTCATCCCGGCCAGGAACGGGCCGACGGCGCGCACCGCGTCGCCCCCCTGCGGGCTCTCAACCTTGATGACCCGGCCTCCAAGGTCCGCCAGCTGCATCGCGGCGAACGGCGCCGCCAGAAAGTTGCCGATCTCAATGACGGTGACCCCAGAAAGCGGCGGCAGGCCGGCATCAGCTGCCAATGTGTCTCCTCGCGGGCGTGAGCTCCCCTCCGGTCTGACCTTAGCCGCCGTCCGTGCCGTGAGGCGGCGGCGAGCGCGTGCAAATCTGCACGGCTCGGCTGCACTTTTGTCAGTTGTGGCAACGCGCTTATCAGGCCACCGTGTGAGACAGCGCCGGTATGTCGAGGGAGACAGCATGCTGACAATCGGGTTCGTCGGGCTGGGCAACATGGGCGCGCCGATGTCGGCGAACCTCGTCCAGGCGGGACATCGCGTTCGCGGCTTTGACCTAGCCGACGCGGTAAAGCAGGCTGCCGCCGGCCGCGGCGTCGAAATCGTCGACTCGGTGGCCGCGGCGGCCGATGGCGCCGATGTCTTCATGACGATGCTGCCGAACGGCGCCATCGTGCGCGACGTGCTGACCGGCGCTGGGGGCGCCCTGGGGCGACTGCCAGCCGGGGCACTGGTGATTGACTCGTCCTCCATCGACGTGGCGACCACCAGGGACATGCACGCCGCGGCCGCGGCGAAGGGACTTCAGTACCTCGACGCCCCCGTTTCCGGTGGCGTGGCGGGCGCGTCGGCGGGCACGCTGACCTTCATGATCGGGGGCAGCGAAGCGGCCGTGGAGCGCGCGCGGCCGGTCCTCACGGCGCTTGGCGGCAAGCTGGTGCACCTCGGCGGGCCCGGCAACGGCCAGGCCGCCAAAGTGTGCAATCAACTGGTTGTCGCGGCCAGTACCGCCGCTCTGGCGGAGGCGTTCGTGCTGGCCGACCGCATGGGCGTGGAGGCCAAGGCGCTATACGAGGTGATGTCCGGCTCCTCCGCCAACTGCTGGGCGCTGCACAACTTCACTCCGTGGCCGGGCGTAGTGGACGGCTCGGCGGCGGACAGCGGCTACAGTCCCCGCTTCGCCGCCCGGCTGATGAACAAGGACCTGCACCTGGCGCTGGACGCCGCCCAGGGCGCCGCGCAGGAGCTCACGCTGACCTCCCTGGTGGCAGGCCTGTTCGCCCGGCTGGCCGAGGCGCCGCGCGATCTTGACACCTCCGCGATCATCCGCGAGATTCCGGGTTATGCCCACCTCGTGCCCGAGGCCCGCAGCGATGCCTGACGCTTACGACCTCGATGCCGGCGTTGAACCAGCTTTAGGAGCACGCATGTCTGTACCGGCCACCGTGGCCTCGCAAGTTCAGCAGTCCGACGTCATCGTCGGCCAGCTGGTGGACGGCCAGTGGGGGTCGGCCACGGCCGACGAGTGGATCGACATTGAAAGCCCGCGGGACAAATCGATGGTCGGACGCGTGCCGCGCGCCCGGTCCGAAGACGTCGAGGCGGCGGTGCGGGCTGCCCGCGCCGCGTTCCCCGCATGGCGTGACCTGGCCCCCCGGGCTCGCGGGCGGATGCTGCTCGATATCGCCGCCGCGCTCGAAGGAGAGGCGGAGCGGATCGCCCGCCTGCTGTCGCTCGAGAACGGCAACGCGCTGCGGACGCAGTCCCGGGGCGAAGTGGCCTTCGCGGCCGATACGTTCCGCTACTTCGGTGGCCTGGCGAGCGAGGCCAAAGGCGAGAGCATCCCGCTCGGCGCGAGCGTGCTTGATTACTCGCGACGGGAACCATACGGCGTCGTGGGCGCGATCGTGCCGTGGAACGCGCCGGTGCAACTCGCGGCGATGAAGATCGCGCCGGCGCTGGCGCTGGGTAACACGATCGTCCTCAAGACCGCGGAGGCGGCACCGCTCGCCGTCCTGCTGCTGTCCCGCCTGGCGGCCGGCCTGCTGCCACCGGGCGTCCTCAACGTACTGACCGGATACGGCGACGAGGCCGGCGAGGCGCTGACGCGTCATCCCGACATCGACAAGATCTCGTTCACCGGCTCGACCGCGGTCGGGTCCAGGGTGCTGACGGCAGCAGCCGAGCGAATCGTCCCCGTGTCGCTTGAGCTAGGCGGCAAGAACCCGCAGATCGTCTTCCCCGACGCCGATGAAGACTGGGTGGCGGACGGCGTGATAGCCGGCATGCGTTTCTTCCGCCAAGGGCAGTCCTGCACGGCCGGGTCGCGGTTGTTCGTGCACCGCACCATCGTGGACTCGTTCGTCGAGAAGCTGACCAGCAGGCTGTCGCAGATGCGGGTGGGCGACCCGCTGGATGAGAGAAACGACATCGGGGCCATCGTCAACCGCAAGCAATTTGACCGGGTGTGCGGGTACATCGAGGACGGCCTGGCCCAGGACGGGGTGGGCGTGCCGCTCGGGGGGCTGCCACCATCGATCGGGCCACTGGCCGGAGGGTATTACGTAACGCCGACCGTCCTGGTGAACGTGCGCAACAGCTGGCGGATTGCCCAGGAGGAGATCTTCGGACCCGTGGTCTGCGCCATCCCGTGGGAAGACGAGGACGACGTCCTCGCGCAGGCCAATGACACCCGCTACGGCCTGTCGGCCTTCGTCTGGACCCACGACCTAGGCCGGGGACTGCGCTCCGCGCACCGGGTTAACGCGGGCTGGGTACAAGTCAACCAGGGCGGCGGCCAAGTGCTTGGCCAGTCGTACGGGGGGTACAAGCGCAGCGGCATGGGACGGGAGTTCTCGATAGAAGGCGCGATCGAGAGCTATACCCAGAGCAAACACATCTCGGTCAATATCCAGCGGTAGTAGCGGTCAGGCGGTGGGGCGGGCGGTCCTGGCCGGAAGGCGCCAATCCTGAGGTGTCGCCCGTCAGCCGGACACGTTCCCGCAGGCTGATCTTGTGCAGGAACCGCGCGACGGCGCGAGTCGCCGGGCTGCGAGACGACTCGGTCGGGATGACCAGCCAGCTTGTCCGGCTGATGCGGATGTCGTCAGGGATGACGCGCACCAGCCGGTCGTCGGGCGCGGCCAGGAAATGGGGCAGCAGGCCAACCCCCGTGCCGGCCGCGACCGCGGCCTGCTGGCCAAGCACGGACGTGGCGTAGAAGACGACGCGCGGATCGGGCACCAGTGAGCGCAGGAACGGCAGCTCGGGGAGTTCCTGCAGCGACTCTATGAACCACACGAAGTCGGCGTCGGCAAGCTGCTCTCTGGTCAGCGAGCCGCCGCGGTCGGCCAGGTAGCCGCGGCTGGCGTACAGGCCGAGGCCGTAATCGGCCAGCCGGCTGACCAGGACGTCCGTGAGATCGGGCTGGTGAAGCGTCACCGCCAGGTCGAATTCGCGCGCGCTGAAGACAGCCTTCCGGCTGTTCGTGAG
>JAWWPV010000865.1:0-3556 GCA_033854775.1 Trebonia sp. | reverse complement strand
AGGGCGCGGATGTACGTGCCGCTTGAGCAGCGGATCGTCGCGTCCAGGTCGAGGTAGTCGCCGGCCGGGCGGATGTCGGTGACGGTGAAGTCGTAGACGGTGACGGGGCGGGCGGCCAGCTCGGGTGTCTCGCCTGCGCGGGTGAGCTTATAGGCGCGCTGACCGTTCACCTTGATCGCGCTGACGCTCGACGGCACCTGGAGGATCTCGCCGGTGAGCCTGGCGACCTCGGTGTCGAGCGCCGCGCGCGTCACCATGCTGGCGGGGCTGCCTCCCGTCGGCTGGCCCTCGGCGTCGTCGGTGCTCGTGGACTGGCCGAGGCGGATCGTGGCCTCGTAGGTCTTCTCGGTCAGCATGAGGTGGCCGAGCAGCCGCGTGGCCTTCTCGATGCCGATGACGAGGACGCCGGTCGCCATCGGGTCGAGCGTGCCCGCGTGGCCGACGCGGCGGGTGCGGGCCAGGCGGCGGATCCGCGCGACGACGTCGTGCGAGGTCATGCCGCCCGGCTTGTCGACGATGACAAGTCCGGACTCCCACGGGGCCGGACGGTCGGTGGCGTCCTGCTTGCCGGGCACCGGGTCAGGCGTCCTTGTCGTCCTCGCCGTTTTCGTCCCCGTCGTTTTGGTCCCAGTCGTCCTCGGCTGGCTTCTTGTACGGGTCCGGGTCGCCGGCCCACCGGGCGCCCTCGCTGGCGCGGGCCAGCTCCTCGTCCCGCTGGCGGGCGGCCGCCACCAGGTCGTCGATCCGCTGCGCGTTCTCCGGCAGCGCGTCGGCGATGAACTCAATGCTCGGGGTGTGGCGCAGGCCGATCAGGCGGCCGACCTCGGAGCGGATGATGCCGGTCGCGCTCTTGAGCGCGGCGGCGCTGTCCTCCCGCTCCTCGGGGGTGCCAAACACCGTGTAGAAGACCTTCGCCTCGCGCAGGTCGGACGTCAACCGCGCCTCAGTGACGGTGACGAAGCCCAGCCTCGGGTCCTTGATCCGGCGCTCAAGCAGCTCGGCGACGATCTTGGCGATCCGTTCGGCGAGACGGCGCACCTTGGCGTCGTCCATGGTCGGTCACTCCTTCGGTTGTCAGAGCAACGGCGCTGCCATGGTTACCGGACGGCGACCCTGGCCAACGAGCGGTCGTTCCTCTTGTCACGGAAAGGCCGGCCGGGACGAGTCACCTCGCTGGCCGGTAATTCCTCTTCGTTGTAGAGCCGGTGTCGCGCGGACAGCAGCTCGATTTCTGGGTGCGATGCCACGATCCGCTCGCACTCGTCTAGCAGCTTGGTGGCGTTCCCCGCGGTGTCGGAGACCGCCGCTACCCCGATCTCGGCCCGCCGATGCAGGTCAAGGTGACCTGTCTCGGCGACCGCGACACCGGGGTAGCGGCGGCGCAGCTCCGCGACGAGCGGCCTGACGACGCCCCGCTTCTGTTTCAGTGAGCGGACGTCGCCAAGCAGCACGTCAAGCGTAAGAGCAGCTACGTACATCGTTCGTCGCTATTAGACGCGCGGCTTCTCCCGCATCTCGAACGTCTCGATGACGTCCTCGATCCTGATGTCGCTGTAGCCGACGCCGATACCGCACTCGTAGCCCTCGCGGACCTCGGTCACGTCGTCCTTGAACCTGCGCAGGCTCTCGACCGTCAGGTTGTCGGAAATGACCACGCCGTCCCGGATGATCCGCGCCTTGCTGTTGCGGTTGATCGTGCCGGAGCGGACGATGCAGCCCGCGACGTTGCCGATCCTCGGCACCCGGAAGACCTCGCGGACCTCCGCCGTGCCGAGCTGGACCTCCTCGAACTCGGGCTTGAGCATGCCCTTGAGCGCGGCTTCCACTTCCTCGATCGCCTGGTAGATGATCGAGTAGTAGCGGATGTCGACGCCCTCGCGGGTCGCCAGCTCGCCTGCCCGGCCGGCCGGCCGGACGTTGAAGCCGATGATCACCGCGTCGGAGGCGATGGCCAGGTTCACGTCGTCCTGCGTGATCGCGCCAACGCCGCGGCCGATGACCCGGAGCTGGACCTCCTCGCCGACGTCGAGCTTGAGCAGCGCGTCCTCCAGGGCTTCCACCGAGCCGGACACGTCGCCCTTGATGATCAGCAGGAGTTCCTGGCGCTCGCCGGCCTTCAAGACCGAGTCCAGGTCTTCCAGCGTCACGCGGCGGCGGCGCGAGGCGAACTGGGCGGTCCGCTCGCGCGCCTCGCGGCGCTCGGCGATCTGCCTTGCCATCCGGTCGTCTTGGACGACGAGGAAGTTGTCGCCCGCCTTCGGCACCGCGGTGAGGCCGAGCACCTGGACCGGGCGGCTTGGCGGCGCCTCGGCGAGCTGCTTGCCGTCCTCGTCGAGCATGGCCCGGACGCGGCCGTAGGCCTCGCCCGCCACGATCGAGTCACCGACGTGCAGCGTGCCGCGCTGCACGAGCACGGTCGCCACCGGGCCGCGGCCCTTGTCGAGCTGGGCTTCGATCGCGACGCCCTGCGCGTCCTGGTGCGGGTTGGCCCGCAGGTCGAGCGAGGCGTCCGCGGTGAGGATGATCGCCTCAAGCAGGCTGTCGATGCCGATCCCCTTGGTCGCGGACACGTCCACGAACTGGGTGTCGCCACCGAACTCTTCGGCGATCAGGCCGTACTCGGTGAGCTGGGCCCTTACTCGAGCCGGGTCCGCGCCCTCCTTGTCGACCTTGTTCACCGCTACCACGATCGGCACGCCGGCCGCCTGCGCGTGGTTCAGCGCCTCGGTGGTCTGCGGCTTCACGCCGTCGTCCGCCGCGACGACCAGGACCGCGAGGTCGGTGGTCTGCGCGCCTCGGGCACGCATGGCCGTGAAGGCCTCGTGACCCGGGGTGTCGATGAAGGTGATCTTGCGCTCTTCGCCGTCGACCTCGGAAGCCACCTGGTAGGCACCGATGTGCTGGGTGATGCCGCCCGCTTCCTTCGAGACGACGTTGGTGTGCCTGATCGCGTCGAGGAGCTTGGTCTTGCCGTGGTCGACGTGACCCATGACGGTGACCACCGGCGGCCGGGCCACGAGGTCTTCCTCGCCGCCCTCGTCGTCGCCGAAGTCGATGCTGAACTGCTCGAGCAGCTCCCGGTCCTCCTCCTCGGGGGAGACGACCTGAACGGCGTAGTTCAGCTCGGCACCGAGCAGCTGGAGCGTCTCGTCGTTTACCGACTGGGTCGCGGTGACCATCTCGCCGAGGTGGAACAGCACCTGCACCAGGCTCGCCGGGTTGGCGCCGATCTTGTCCGCGAAGTCGCTGAGGCTGGCGCCCCGGCTCAGCCGGACGACCTCGCCGCGGCCACGCGGAACCTGCACGCCGCCGATCGTCGGGGCCTGCATGTTGTCGAACTCTTGCCTGCGCTGCTTCCTCGACCTGCGGCCACGGGTCGGCTTGCCGCCCGGACGCCCGAAGGCACCCGGGGTACCGCCGCCGGGACGGCCACGACCGCCGCCGCCGCCAGGACGGGGCGCACCGCCGCCACCGCCTCCTGGACCACTGCCGCCTCCTGGACCGCCACCAGGGCGCGGACCGCTGAAGCCGCCGCCACCGCCGGGACGCGGGCCAC
>JAWWPV010000864.1:0-3747 GCA_033854775.1 Trebonia sp. | reverse complement strand
AGGCGGGCGTCGGCGATGATGACGCGCTTGGGGTACATGCCGGGGTCGTGGGTGAGCACGCCGGCGTAGAAGGCGGCCGGGTGGTGGCGCCTGAGCCACGCCGACTGGTAGACGGGGATCGCGAACGCGGCGGCGTGGGCCTTGCAGAAGCCGAAGCCGCCGAACGCGGCGACCACCTGCCAGACCCGCTCCACCGTCACCGGGTCGAAGCCGCGGGCCAGGGCCTGGGCGCGGAACCACGGGGCGGTGCGGTCAGGGCCGCCCTCTTTCGACAGGTGGCGGCGGACCAGGTCCGCCTCGGCCAGGCCGCAGCCGGTCATCACGTCGATGATCCGCAGGACCTGCTCGTGGAAGACCACTACTCCCCCGGTCTCCTGCAGCGCCCTGGCGAGCTTTTCGTGCGGGTAGCGCGGCTCGGCCAGGCCGTGCCTGGTGCGCAGGAACGGGCCGATCATGTCGGAGTTGACCGGGCCGGGGCGGAACAGCGAGATGTCCACGATGAGGTCGGCGACGTCGCGCGGCGCCAGCTTCTTCACCAGCTCACGCTGGCCGGGTGACTCGATCTGGAAGCAGCCGATCGTTTCTGACCGGCCGATCATCGCGTAGGTGGCCGGGTCGTCGCGGGGCATCGCGTCGAGGTCGATGCGCTCCTTTTCTGTCCGCTCGATCTCGGTGAGCGCGTGGGCCATCGCGGACTGCATGCGGACGCCGAGCACGTCCAGCTTGATCACGCCGGCGATCTCCGCGTCGTCCTTGTCGAGCTGGCTGAGCGGGAAGCCCTCGCCGCTTTCCTGGACGGCGGTGCGGTCGAGCAGGGTCTTATCGGACAGGAGCACGCCGCACGGGTGCATGGCGACGTGCCGCGGCAGGCCGTCGAGTTGCTGGGCGATGACGAAGATCGTTTCCAGCTGGGCTTGGTTGAGCCTGGAGCGGCGGAGCTCGGGGAGCTCGGTCAGCGCCGCCGTGATGTGCTTGGCGCGGATGTGCGGGAAGGACTTCGCGATCGCGCCGATCTCGTCGGGCGGCAGGGACATCGCGGCGGCGACGTCCCTGATCGCGCTGCGCGCCCGGTAGGTCTCCATCATGCAGACGCAGGCGGTGCGCTCCTTGCCGTAGCGGTCGAAGATGATCCGGTACGCGTCCAGGCGGCGGGCCGACTCCACGTCCAGGTCGATGTCCGGGAGCGTGTTCCTTATCGGGGACAGGAACCGCTCCATGAGCAGGTCGTGCTCGAGCGGGTCGATCGCGCTGATGCCGAGCAGGTGGTTGATGAAGCTGCCCGCGCCCGAGCCCCTGATCGCGCAGCGGATGCCCGCGTGCCTGATCCGGTCCGCGACGTCGGCCACCGTGAGGAAGTAGGCGGCCATGCCGGTCTGCGCGATGATGTCAAGCTCGTGCTCAAGACGCTCGCGGGCGTTTTCCGCGGCCCGCAGGCGGCTGACGCCGCGCGGCCGGCTCGCGGCGCTCGCCGTCCGGTAGTGGCCCTGGAGGATCGCGCGCTCGCACCTCGTCTTCAGCTCCTTGTACTGGTCGTACGCGGTACCTTCGGTCTCCGGCAGGTGGCGGGAGCCGACGCCCAGGTCGCGGGCCGGGTCGAGGGTGCACCTCCTGGTGAGCTCCTCGGTTTCGCCGAGCAGCAGGGTGGCGGCGCTGGCCGTGCCGGGTCCTGTCATCGCTTTAGCGACACGTTCGGCGATGGCGGTCATGTCTTCCTGGCTGGCGAGGTAGGCGCGGCCGTTGTGCGGGACGAGCCTGGGCGAGCCTAGGGGGACGAGGTTTCTTGCGGCGTCGAGGACCTGGGCGGTCAGGCTGTCGACCGGGTCCAGGTAGCGGACCGCGTTGGTGAGCACGGCCGGGGTCCTGCTGTCGCGGGCAAGCTCGGCTAGCCGGGCGGCGCGGAACGTCGACTTATGGTCCAGGTGATCGACGATCTCGACGACGGTGTCCACGCCCCGGTGCCGCCAGCGGTCGAGGGCGCGCCTGGCGAGGTCGGGGCGGCGGGCGGCGACCGCCTGGCCGACGTCGCTGGCCGGGCCGAGCAGCATGACCAGGCCGTCCGCGTGCTCGGCGATCAGGTCGCGGGTGATGGCGGGGACGTCGGCGGCGGCTTCGGCTTCGGCTGAGGCGTGGGCGGCGGAGACCAGGCGGCACAGCGAGGCCCAGCCCTGGCGGCCGGCCGCCAGCAGCGTCACCCTGCTTGTGCGGTTTATGCCGCTTGTATGGTCTGCGCGCAGCCCTAGGTCGGCGCCGAGCAGTGGCTTGATCCCGGCGTCCGCGCAGGCCTGGACGTGCTTGAACGCGCCGTAGAGGCCGTCGCGGTCGGTCAGCGCGAGTGCGGACATGCCGAGGCCGGCCGCCCGGGCGGCCAACGCATTTGGTTTCGCGGTGCCGTAGCGCAGTGAGAAAGATGACGCGAAGTGCAGGTGCGCGAACTCCGCCGGGCCCGCCATCAGTCGGCGATCCGGCGCAGCGTCCAGGTGCCGGCGGCGATGTCCCTGCACAGCTCGTAGGTGCCCGACGGCTGGCCCCGGCCCGTCGACGCCTCGACCCGCCAGAACTGGAGCTCGGGGCGGGCGGGGACCGGGGCGGACTCCCGCCACCAGTCACGGTTGACCAGCCAGTGCTCCTGCACCGCGATGACCGTGTACCGCTTGCCCCGCCACGCGAACCTGACGGGACGGCCGTCTTCCCTTGTCTGGACCTCAACCGGTTCGCCGTACACCCTGCCCATGCGCTGCCCTGCACTTCCCGTTCGTCCCGCGCGCAAGCCGCCGGCACCGCGTGGCGTGACTCGCGCGGGGCCGGGCCGCCCGGGGGAAGACGGGCGTAACCACCTATTCGCCCGACCCGGCGAACCTAACTGTAGGATCGAATATAAGTTCATTCGAATGTGTGGTCAAATATCACCGGTCACACTGGTCACTCTAACCGACGGTGACCACAGGGCGAATGATGATATATCGGTACATATCTGGCACTCAGGTGTCAGAGCCCAGGCCCGCGAGGTACGTGGCGAGCAGCCGGCGGCACGTCGCATCCCAGCCCGGGTCGGATTGGCGCGGCTGGGCGAGCATCGCTCCGAACACCACGATGTCGTGCGGGGTCACGTCCCGCGTGATCGTGCCGTCGCCGCGCCCGCGGTCGATGACCCGCTGGATTACCTGATGGACCTGCTCGCGGACGACGCGAGTGCTCGGCCAGGTCGGGGGCGGTCCGCCGTGCAGCGGCAGCACGAGCTCGTTGCGCTGACTGATTGCCGCCTCGATGAACCGCTGGAGCGCCTCGGTGGCGGTCGCGGCGCCGACTTCGGCGGCTTTGGCGTTGGCGAGCACCTGCTCGAATGACGCGTGGGTGAGGTAGCTGAGCAGGTCCTCGCGGGTGGGGAAGTGACGGTAGAGCGTGCCGATGCCGACTCCCGCGTCGGCGGCGATCGTCGCCATGGGCACGCGCGGGCCCTCGCGGTGTACTGCCGCGGTGGCCGCCTGGACGAGGGCCTGGTGGTTGCGGGCCGCGTCGCTGCGCGGTTCGCGCGAGTTGCCGGCGGCGACCATGCATTCATTCAACCTTCTTGGCACGCGCGCGTGCTAGAGTGAAACGGATGAAATACTCCGTTTTTTAGAGGTGGATAGGAAGAGACACCATGCCGGATCAGATCCCGCCCGACGACCTGTCCCGCAGGCTCACCATCGCGCGGCCGGACGAAGACCAGGCCCTGCCGCACATCGGGCTCGTCGGCGACACCTACAC
>JAWWPV010000863.1:0-3486 GCA_033854775.1 Trebonia sp. | reverse complement strand
GCTCCGCGCCCGGCCAGAACCGGTGGTTCTGGAGCAGGGAGAGCAGGCGCAGGGCGCGGGAGCTTGTGTTCGCCATGGTTCCGATTGTGCCTCGCATTGCGGACAGGAACTGACCGCAATAGCTCCTAGCATGGGTCCTATCAGGCAGTTCTTCATCATTCGTGAAAGGCGGAAGCCCATGACCTCCGGCACCCCAGGCGACACCACCACCCTGGCGGGCGAGCGCGCGGACCTGCTGGCGACGCTGGCCAAGGCCAGGCACTTCCTGCGGTTCACCACCCGTGACCTCAGCGACGAGCAGGCGCGGCAGCGCACGACCGTGAGCGAGCTGACGCTCGGCGGCCTGATCAAGCACGTCACGGCCGTCGAGCGGAACTGGGCCAGCTTCATCGTGCACGGCCCGTCCGTGGCACCGGACTTCAGCGCGTTGACCGAGGCCGACTACCAGCGCTGGTCCGAAGGGTTCCGGCTGCTTCCCGGCGAGACCCTCGCGGGCGTACTCGCTGAGTACGAGGACGTGGCCAAGCAGACGGACGAGCTCGTCGCCACGCTGCCCGACCTGGACGCCGACCACCCGCTGCCGCCCGCCCCGTGGAACCCGCCGGGAGAGCGCTGGTCCGCGCGCCGCACCCTGCTGCACATCGCCGAGGAGACCGCGCAGCACGCGGGCCACGCCGACATCATCCGCGAGTCCCTGGACGGCTCGAAGTCCATGGGCTGACCGGCGGCCGTGCCTAGATTGGCCCCAAGGGTCCCTTGGGGCCAATCTAGGTGCGCCAAGGGCCCCGAGGGCCAGCACGGATCCGGCCCTCGGGACCCTTGGGCTTGGACCTCGCGGTTCAGCCGGCTACGGCAGGGTCCACTTCTGGTTGCTGCCGCCGTTGCAGGCGTAGAGGATGAGCTGCGTCCCGTTCGCGGTATTGGACGAGGGATCGTCGAGGCACATCCCGGACGTCGGGTTCACGATCTCGCCGTTGGCCGCCTCCCATTGCTGGTTGGCGCCGCCGTTGCAGGTCCACCACTCGATCAGGGTGCCGTTGGTGTACTTGGCCCCGGTGATGTCCATGCAGCCGCCGTCGATGGTGAGGGTCCCGTTGCTGTTGACGGTCCAGTGCTGCGCGCCGGTGTTGCCGTCGCAGGCCCACATCTGCACCTTGTTGCCGTCGGTGCCGCTCGCGTTGTTGTTGTCCACGCAGTCGCTGCTGTCGTCGCCGGCCACGATCGTGCCGGTGGCGCCCGGCGAGCCGCCCGAGGAGGTGGTGTAGCCGGCCGCGACGATGTTGGCCTGCACGGCGGCCTCGGTGCTGGCCGACGGGTAGCCGGAGGTCATGACGCCTTCGTAGAAGGTGCCTGCGGAGCTCTTGCTGTTGTCTCCGCCGATGCCGAGGATGATCGCGCCTTCCTTGTGCATCGGGTTGTAACCCGATGGGCGGACGCCGCTGTAGCCCGTCGACAGGGAGCCGGACTGCGCGTTGCCGCCCAGGATGGCCCACTGGTTCGACTCGCCCTCGATCATCGCGGTGGTGAACCGGTCGCTGATCGTCGGGTCGGCCGAGTTGAGGCCGGCGCCTGCGCCGGAGAACAGGCCGTTCTCCATGTCGGCCATGATCCACGGGCCGTTGCCCGACCCGGTGCCCCAGGACTTCTCGGTCCCGAAGTAGATGGCTTCCATATGGCCGGCGCCGTTGTCGTCGTTGTTCGTCTCGGCGTTGCCGTAGTCGAAACAGCAGCCGTTGTCGTAGTGCGTGCCGTCGAGGACCGCGTACTCGCCCTCCGCCGCGTCACCGGTCGCGATGTTCTTGGTGCTGTCATCGCGGTAGCCGTCGCCCGCCGCGATGTAGACGCCGTAGACCTTCGCGCCGTCGACCACGGCCGGGGCCGCGGTCGCGCTCGCGAGGGCGTCGGGCCCGCCGGCCGCACCGCCGCCAGGCGCGTCGGTCAGGTTGTTGCCGTTGCCCGACTGGTCGTAGATCTCGGTGATGACACAGGTCGTGTTGGCGCAGAAGGAGTCCTGCGCCGCCGCGTTGGCAACACCGCCCGCGCTGACCGCGGCGATGTTCAGGGTGGTGTTGTCCGCGGAGCGCCTTACCTGGTAAAGGTTGCCGCTGTAAGCGGCGTAGAGCGCCCGGGTCGTGCTGTGCGCGGCCGCGCACGGGGTGCCCGCCGCGGCGTAGATGTCACAGGGCTCCTGCGTCGCCGCCCGCGACGGCGTCCAGGCACCGCCGGCGAGGAGCCCGCCAAGGGCCAGCGTCGCCGCGGCGGCGAGAGTCAGCAGTGCCTTGCTCGTGGGCCGGAATCGTGGTCTGACAGTCATCGTCGAATCTGTCCTTCCTTCTCCGATGTCGTCCCTTTTCCGTTGTCTTTCCGTTGTCGTCCTTTGGGCGGCGGCCCGTGCCCGTCTGACGGGCATGGCGAAATCGCGCGAAGGCATGCGAGCGGGCGTCGCCGATAGCAGTGTTAGTGACGTGTTAGCGATCACATCCCTTCGTAATGCCCGCGTAAATGTCTTGGGTTACCGAACTTCTGTGAGTGTGAGCGCTAACAAGAGGACTGTCAATAACGCTTCGGAATCAGCCGAACGCGTGCGTGCTGGTCATTCGCGGCGCCCACCGAACGCGTGTCTGGAGGTCCGCCGGGTCGCGGCCGGGCGCGATCCACGATCCTTCGCTGAGGGCGAAGCCAACGCCGATTTCACGATTTACCGGATATGGCCGGGTGGTCATCGTGCCGTCGGCGTGCGAGGCTGGTGGTGTATGACACCCTCACCATGAGGAGGCGGTCATGGAAGCGACGACTGGTGACCAGATCCGCATTCACGGAAGCACCGTCGGCCATCCGGACAAGGACGGCGAAATCGTCGAAGTACGCGGAACCGGAGGTGAGCCGCCCTACCTGGTGCGGTTCGCTGACGGACAGACACGGCTCCTGTTCCCCGGCCCGGACGCGGTCATCATTCCGCGGCAGCGGACCGACTCGGGAATCTGACACCTCTGCCCGGCGAACTCCAAGCTAGGCCGAGCGGATGCGGCTGACCGTAGAAGCCGACCGTGAACATCACGCGGGATACAAAAGGCCCCGCTTGGGGCCTTTTGTATCCCATATCATCGACACCCTGGCTGACGCAGGAGCGGAAAGCCGTGACGCGTCAAGCCCGACGATACGGGCGAGGTGACCAACGGGACGGCGGCTCCTGGTCGGCGCGCGCGGGCGGACGGCTGGCCCAGAACGAGGGGTCATGCCGCGTGCAGGCAGGGCAGGCGAGACGTCCGAGACCGTCGTAGCGCCAGCCCACCGCAAGCGCCCGGCCGCGCAGGTCATGCTCGCCGCGCGCGTCCTCGCTCGTGTAGCGCGCGATGCAGCTGCCGAACTCGCACCACAGGATCGGTGTCCGCAACTCATCGCCGAGGATGGCGCGCATGGGCCGCCAGCGCCGCATGGCCGGCTGCGGCCTAGCCGGCTGCGGTGACGCCGCGCCCGCGGGCGCCT
>JAWWPV010000862.1:0-3740 GCA_033854775.1 Trebonia sp. | reverse complement strand
AACACCCGGGAAACAACTGGCGAGATGCTATCCGGAAATGTTTGAAGTGAATCCGGAGGGCAGCTAGTACCCGCAAGATGTTGCCGTCTGAAGGCACTCATCCGGGCACGCGAGGGAGTCAGTTATGGGTGTGGGCAAGAAGGCCAAGGACATGGCAAAGATCATCAAGGGCAAGACCAAGAAGCATGCTGGCAAGGCCACTGGCAACAACCGGCTGAGGATCAAGGGGAAAGCCGGCGAGGCAACCGGGAAACTCAAGCTCAAAGGGCAGAAGGCCAAGCATTCCGCGAAGCGCTGAGCGGCCTTCCCCAGTTATACCTTCCTCCCCCCATTACTTTCAGCTGTCAGGAGCTCTCAATGATCATTCTCGGCGTGATTCTTCTCATTATCGGTTTCGTCGCGAAAATCGCGATCATCTGGACGATCGGCATCGTCGTCCTAGCGGTCGGCGCGATCCTGGCCGTGCTCGGGATGGTCGGCCACGCCGTCGGCGGCCGCCGGCACTACTTCTGAGCGTGGCACCAGGCAAAGCGCCCAGCACGCCAGGTCCCGCCATCGCCCTAGCGCTCGAGGCCGGCCTGCCGTAGGGCAGCGGCCTGTGCCGGGATGCCGGCGGCGGGCGCGGTGTCCATGAGCGCGGTGCAGGCGGCTGCCGTGGCGGCGGTGCGGCAGGAGACGCCCAGCCTGCGGTAAATGTGTTCCAGGTGCTTGTCCACTGTCCGCGGGCTACAGCCGAGGTGATGCCCGATCGCGGCGTCGGTCAGGCCGGCCGCGACCAGGCGGAGCACCTGCTCCTGCCGCGCGGTCAACTGCGGAGAGGGTGTCGCGCGGGCCAGCATCGCCTGGCCCGCCGCCTGGCCCCCAGCGAGGCGCGCCACCCGGCGGGTCAGCAGCGGCCGGAGCCGGGTGAGCAGATCGACCGCCGTCGGCGTGAAGTCAAGGCCGGCCCTGTTCAGGGAGATGCAAACATGCAAGCTCCCCGGCTTGAGCGCAGTGGCGAGCATCTGGTCGACGCCTATCTGCTGCGCGACGTCAGCGTAGATGCCGCTGTCGCGGAAGGCGCGCATGCTCTGCAGGTCCGACCGGCGGATCGGCCGGCCGTCGCCACCGGGACGGGTGTGACGAGTCAGCGGAAAGTCCCGCGCATGCCATTCGAGGGCCAGCGCCGTTTCCTCGGTGAGCAGCGGCTCTGGATATCCGACGATCCGGCCAGGCAGCGGACCGGCCGCCTGGCCCGGGCCGGGTGTCAGGTCAAGCTCAGTCCACAGCGCCGAGTCCGCGCCGACCAGGTTCACCAGCGCGGGCAGCAGCAGCCCGGGGAGCTGGGCCAGGCTGGCAGCCGCGTCAGCAGCCTCGACCGTGGCCAGCGCCGCACGCACCGTACTCGCAGTCGCCATAATCCCCCCCGCGACCGTACGGAGTTCTCCGTATAGACGATACGCCCCTTCTTGCCGTCTGCTTGATCAGACATGAGCTGGATCAAACGCGAGAAGGAGGCGCAACGATGACCAGGAACGAACCCCTCAGCCGGCCGGCGGCTGACCGGCAAGCGGTAGATCCGGATGCGCTCATGGAGCTGATCGGCGGTGTGATCGCCGATGCCGGCGGGGCGCTGATCCTGCCCCTGGCGCTGCTTGGTGATCGGCTGGGGTTGTACTCCGCGCTTGCCTCCGGCGGCCCGGCCACGTCCGCGGAGCTGGCCGAGCGCACTGGACTGACCGAACGCTACCTGCGGGAATGGCTGCTCGCGATGGCGGCCGCCGGATACGTGACTTACGACGACCGCGACGCGGGTCCGAACGGTGACCGATCGGCGGCCTCGGCACATTACCGGCTCAGCCCGGAGCAGGCGGAGGCGTTCACCAACCCCGACAGCCCCGGATACGTGGCCGGCGCGTTCCAGAACCTCACCGCCGCGACCCGCGTCCTGGACCAGCTGACCGACGCGTTCCGCACCGGCGCGGGCATTGCCTGGCACGAGCAGCACGAGGACATGTTCGAGGGCACCGAGCGCTTCTTCCGGCCCGGCTACCTCGCGAACCTGACGAGTTCCTGGATACCGTCGGTGACCGGCGCGGAGAAGAGGCTCGCGGATGGCGCCCGGGTCGCCGACGTCGGCTGCGGCTTCGGGGCATCGACAATCATCATGGCCCAGGCTTACCCGAACAGCACGTTCGAGGGCGTCGACTACCACCAGCCATCCATCGACGCGGCCCGCGACCGGGCGGCAGCGGCAGGCGTGACCGAGCGGGTCACGTTCCGCGTGGCCGGCACCGCCGATCTGAGCGGCAGCTACGACCTGATCACGTTCTTCGACTGCCTGCATGACCTGCCCGACCCGGCGGGCGCGCTCCGCGCCGCCCGTGCCGCGACGGCCGATGGCGGCGGCGTCATGCTAGTCGAGCCGATGAGCTGGGACAGCGTCGAGGAATGCCGCAATCCGCTCGGCAAGCTCCTGGCCGCAGCGTCCACGCTCATCTGCCTCCCGAGCGGACTGTCGGCAGCTCCGGCCTATGGCCTGGGCAATCAGGCCGGTCCCGCCAGGACCTGCGAGCTTGCCCGCGACGCCGGATTCTCCGACGCCCGGATAGCGGTAGCCACCGATTTCAACCTCGTCTATGAGCTGCGGCCCTGAGCGGCGAACCCCGCTCGCGAGCGCAATCTGAACCAGCAAGATCCGATATGCGGGAGCTTCCCGCTGACCGCATCACCCGAGAGGAGGCCGTCGTGCCTAGGAAGATGATCGACTGCCGCAAGGTACCCAGCGAGATCGGGTGCACGCTCACCATCGCGGGCCAGGAAGGTGAGGTCCTCGATGCCGCCGTCGCGCACGCCATGGCCAGGCACGGCCACGAGGACACGCCCGAACTGAGAGACATGATCCGCGCGAGCCTGGAGGACGCTGAGCCCGCGCTCGCGTGACTGCCGCCGGGCACATCCTGCACGGCCGATCAGGCGGCCGTCAGGCGCCAGGCTGCAGTGCCGTGGCGGCTTATCCGGGGAGGGACGCGGGCAGCCCGAAGCGGGACAGGAGGGCGTTGTCGAGGAACCGGGTGACGCCGCAGATCCGGTTGCCGGCCAGGACGGGCACGATCATTCCCTGCCCGCTGGCGCCGGGGGCAACGCCGTCGGAGACGTAGCAGGCAAACGCCTGGTGCCCGTTGGCCCGGACGGGGACGAGCCGGAACCGGAGGGTGCCGCCCTGGAAGACCAACATCGTCAGCAGGCCCGCGGCGGCGGCCCGGCCGCGGAACCCGAGCGGCCACGGCGGCATGGTGAGCCAGGCGTCTTCGGTGAGCATGGAGACGAGCGTGGTCACGTCGCCGCGCTCGAAGGCGTCGGTGAACCGGTCGATGACCTCCCGTTCGGCGGCCGACCCGGGCAGCGGCGCCTGGCTGAGCGTGTCGCCGGGGAGCAATCCGGAAAGGGAGGCCCGGGCCCGCTTCAGCGAGCCGTTGACCGTGTCCAGGCTGCAGCCCAGGATTTCGGCGGCTTCCGCGGCCCGGTAGCCGAGCGCGTCACGGAGCACCAGGGTGGCCCGTTGCCGAGGCGAGAGGTGCTGCAGCGCCGTGATGAACGCGAGGGAGATCGACTCGCGCGCCTCGTACCGTGCCTCGGGGCCGGGCGTCGCGTCCGGCAGCCCGGCGAGCAGCTCATCCGGATAGGGCTCGAGCCACGTCGGCTCGTCCTCAGTCGCGGGCTCGGGCAGCGCGGCCGGCAGACCCGCGACGCCCGTTCCC
>JAWWPV010000861.1:0-6618 GCA_033854775.1 Trebonia sp. | reverse complement strand
AAACACGGGGCCGACATCCGGCACCGCGACGACCTGATCGACGTGCAGCGGGAACTGGCCGCGATCGACGGCGTCACCGTGCTGGTCCACGATCAGGAGTGCGCGGCGGAGAAGCGGCGCAAGCGCCGGCGCGGCACGGTGGCGGCGCCGGCCCAGCGGGCGTTCATCAACGAGCGGGTCTGCGAGGGCTGCGGCGACTGCGGCCGGGTGTCCAACTGCCTGTCCGTCCAGCCGGTGGCGACCGAGTTCGGCCGCAAGACCCGGATCCACCAGTCGTCCTGCAACCTGGACTTCTCCTGCCTCAACGGCGACTGCCCGTCGTTCCTGACCGTGACGCCGGCCGCGTCGAAGGCCGCTCGTCCCAAGGGCCGTGAACCCGAATTGTCAGCGACGCTCGAGGAGCCGGGGCGGCTCTTCGAGCCCGACGGCTTCACCATGCGCATCACCGGCGTCGGCGGCACGGGGGTGGTGACCATCGCGCAGATCCTCGGCATCGCCTTCGCCGCCGACGGGCTCCGGGTGCGCTCCCTCGACCAGACCGGCCTGGCGCAGAAGGGCGGCGCGGTCGTGTCCGACCTGAGCGTTAGCGTCGGGCCAGCCGAACGCTCCGCCAAGCTCGGCTACGGCGAATGCGACCTGTACCTCGGCTGTGACTCCCTCGTCGCCACCGACGGCACCCAGTTGCGCGCCGCGAGCAAGGACCGGACGGTGGCCGTGGTCTCCACGACCGAGGTGCCAACCGGGCAGATGATCGCCGACGTCGGCGAGCACTTCCCCGCGGTCGGGCGGGTCACGGCCGCGATCGAGGCGCAGGTGCGCTCGGCCCGCTTCCTTGACGCGGCGGCGCTGGCCACGGACCGGTTCGGCGACGAGCAGTACGCCAACATGATCCTGGTGGGCGCCGCCTACCAGGCTGGCGCGCTGCCCGTCAGTGCGGAGGCAATCGAGCACGCCATCCGGCTCAACGGCGTGGCGGCCGACGCCAACATCCGGGCGTTCCACGCGGGCCGGACGGTGAACGAAACGACGGCGTCCAACGCTTTCACCGAGGAGGCCGAGGAAGACGCCAGCCAAGCGGAGCGGAACCTCGCGGACGTACTCGCGCTGCGCGTCAGCGAACTGACCGCGTTCCACGACCAGGCACACGCCGCGGACTACGCCAGGTTCGTCGAGCGCGTCCGGGCCCGCGAGGCCGCCGTCACCGGCGGCGAGGCGCTCGCCCGGACGGTCGCGGAAAACCTGTACAAGCTCACGGCCTACAAGGACGAGTACGAGGTCGCGAGGCTCAGCCTGGACCCGGCGCTTGACCAGGCGGTACGGGCACAGTTCGGCGACGGTGCGCGCTACCAGTACCGCCTGCACCCGCCAGTGCTCCGCGCGCTCGGCCGCAAGCACAAGATCAGCCTCGGCCCCTGGTTCCGCCCGGCCTTCGCCACCCTGGTCGCCATGCGGCGGGTACGCGGCACCTGGCTCGACCCGTTCGGGCACACCGAGGTCCGCCGCACCGAACGCGCCCTGATCACGGAGTACCGCGAGGTCGTGGAGCAACTACTCACCGGGCTGACTGAAGGCAACCACGACCTGGCGGTCCAGATCGCCGCCCTCCCCGACCTGGTCCGCGGCTACGAGGAAATCAAGCTGGCGACCGTCCGCACCTACCACGAGAAGCTGGCGGAACTCCGCGCGGAGTTCGCCGCGTCAACCTCGCCAACGCTGGTCCGGTAGCCCTAGCGGGCGGACACGGCCGCATTGTGCACGCGGAGGGCAACCGTGGCCGCGTCGAGCAGTGGGGTGTGCAGGCCAGCCTTCCGGCCTTCCGCGATGAGGTCGCCGAGGATGGTCTCGGCCTCCACTGGCCTGCCCTGCCGAAGGTCGCGGTACATCGAGGGGGTCAACGGCGACCCCGGAGCGGTCAGGGTGGCCATCGTCTGGCCGACTGCGCTGTCCGGCAGGGGGTAGCCCGCCGCGGCGGCGATCAAGCGCGTCTCCTCGACGATCGCGCGGGCGATGTCGCCGCCGCCCTCGGCAGCGATGATCGCGCCGACCGAGCCGCCGAGCAAGCAGGTCAGCGCGCCCGTCGCCGCGATGAACGCCCACTTCTGCCACATGGCGGCCACGATGTCGTCGCTGACCGAGACGGGGAACCCAGC
The DNA here is from genome assembly GCA_033854775.1 of Trebonia sp. Classification (GTDB taxonomy): domain Bacteria; phylum Actinomycetota; class Actinomycetes; order Streptosporangiales; family Streptosporangiaceae; genus Trebonia. The sequence continues at coordinate 4,468 of JAWWPV010000861.1, read as the reverse complement.
CCCGGACAGCAGGTCGCTGGTCCGTTCCACGGCAGCTGTCCGCTGCCTGTCCTGGGCGCCGATGGTCAGGGCGGCCCAGTCATTGAGCTGCCTGATATCGCCGTTGGCGTCAAGCTGGGTCGAGACCACCGCGACACCGCCGAGCACCCGCGAGCGGCCGAAGGCGCCGTTGAGCATGCCCAGGTGGCGCATCCCGTTGAGAACGGGGACGATCGTCGTATCGGGTCCCACGGCGGGCCGGATCTCGGGGATGACCGCGTCGAGTCCGTCCGCCTTGACCGTGACGAGCACTACGTCGGCGACCGCGCCAGGCGAGACGGCGGTGACGAGGGCCGGCTCGATCGTCTCGGTGCCACCGGGACCGACGATGCGCAGCCCGCGCTCCCCGAGGGCCGCCGCGCGGCGCTCCCTGACCAGGAAGGTCACGTCGCGGCCCGCCTGCGCGAGACGGCCGCCGAAGTACCCGCCGGTCGCCCCGGCGCCGACGACGAGGATGCTCATCAGGACCCTCGACTTTCATTCTGAAAGTTAGTCACACCATGAGCCTATGAGCGCCCACGGCCGGACCTTGTAGCAGGCTGAGCAGACGCCAGCGAAAACGAAGCCGCGCCCCTTACCGGGTGCCGGCCCGCAGTTCCGCGCTTACCGAACGGACGGCGGAGATCGCCGCGGCCATCCGCGGTGACAAGTGCTCGCCGTCGCGGACGATGAGGACGCTGTACCTGATCGTGTCGATGCCCGCGATCGGCAGCCGGACGACCTGGGTCGGCGTCCCGGCTGGAGTGAGCTCGGGAGCGATGGTGATGCCCCACCCGATGCCGACCAGGCTGATGGCGGTGCCGACGTCGTGCACCGTCGCGCCCACCCTGGGCTGGAAGCCCGCGGCGATGCACATGCCCCGCACGAGACGGCCGAGCGAGGTGGCCGGGCACATGACCCACGCCTCGTCGGCCAGCTGGGTCATCGCGCAGCCGGGAGCGCCGGCCAGCGGGTGCTCCGTGGGGACGCAGAGCCGGAGCGGGTCGTGCCCGAGGGTCCACTCGCGCAGCCCCGCCCTGGCCGTCTCCCGCGCGTTGCCGTAGCGCGACAGGATGGCCATGTCGAGCTGATCACGGTGGACGGCGTCGGGGCCTTCCTCGTCGCTGATCGCGGCGAGCCGGATCTCCATGTCGGGGAACCGCCGGCGCATCTCCGTCAGCGCGCGGCTCATGATGTGCGGGCCCTCGCGGAACGGGATTCCCACCCGCAGCAGCCCGGTGATCCGCGTCCCGGCGCCCGCCAGCGTGGCCTCGGCCGACCGCAGTTCCACGAGGATCCGCTCGGCGTGCTCCACCAGCGCGCGGCCCGCCGGGGTGAGGGTGATGCGGTTGCCTGTCCGGTCGATGAGCGCGGTGCCCGCCTCGGCCTCAAGCGCGGATATCTGCTGGGACACGGCCGACCGCGTGTACTGGAGGCGGCGGGCGGCCGCGGCGATGGTTCCCTCGGCCATGACGGCCTCGAGCATGATCAGCTTGCGCACGTCCAGCACGTCTAACGTCACATCCATTAACGCTGCATGTCGTCGATAGTAACTCCAGATTACTTGTCTGGGATAAGTCCGGTTGCTGTAGTGAAGCCATGCCAGTGATCCTCACCGAGGTCCAGCGGATTCCCACCTGGGGCGCGCGAGCCGTGGAGCCCGTCCGGGTGGGGGGCCACGACCTCCTCGCCATAGCGCAGCTCGCCAAGGACATCCCCGGCGGGCCGCCGGGGATGAACGGCGGCGACAGCGACACCGACCTGCTGCTGCTGAACCGGGCCGGAGACGGCCTGGCGCCCTGGGCCACGCTGCCGGCGCCGGGCGGCGAGGACGCGGAGTTCTTCACGATCGGCAGCCGGTCGTTCCTCGCGGTGGCGAGCATCCGGACAGGGGCTGGCCCTTACAACTTCGAGGCGATGTCGAGGATCTTCGAGTGGCGGGGCGGCCGGTTCGTGCCCTTCCAGGACGTGCCGACGTTCGCGGCCAAGCAGTGGAGGCACTGGGAGATTGACGGGCGGCACTTCCTCGGCCTGGCGCAAGGGGTCGCCGCGCCTGGCGTCCAGGACAACCGGGACTCGGTCGTCTACGAGTGGACCGGCGAGTCGTTCGCCGAGTTCCAGCGAATCCCCTCGCGGTGGGCCTACAACTGGCACGCCTTCCAGGCCGGCGGAAAGTTCTTCGTCGCGCACGCCGAGCACGCCGGCCCCAGCGTCCTGTACCGCTGGGACGGCACGCGGCTGCAGCCGTGGCAGACCGTGGCCGACGAGTCCGGTCGCGCGTTCGCCACCTTCGGCGACGGCGGCGATACCTACCTCGTCGTCGCCTGCATCGCCGCACCGACGCGGGTGCTGCGCCTGGCGGACGGCCAGTTCACGCAGACCCAGGTCCTCGGCGGCCTCGGGGCCAGGGAACTGGCCGTGGCCCGGTGCGCGGGCCGCACGCTGCTCATCCGGGTGAACTTCATCCTCGGCACCCCCGCCGACCCGCACCCGGCCCTCGACTCCCAGGTCTACGAATGGGACGGTGGCAAGCTGCACGAGGTCGCCACGTTCCCCACCTGCGGCGGCACCGACGTCACCGTCCTGAGCGACGGCGACGGGAACGCCGACTCGGTCGAGCTGGTCGTGACGAACTCCCTGACACCAGAGCTGCGCTTCGCCGCCGAGACGGTCCGCTACGAGCTGAGCGCGGGAGCCCGCTGATGCCGCCGGCGACCTTCGAGAGCCCCGAGCTCGTCGACCTGTTCACCACCTACACCGCTAGCGCGGACAGCATCGGCGCGCACCTGGCGCAGGCGACGGCCAGGGAAACGGAGCACGACCCGCTGCTCGTCGTCACCGGCACCGACCTGGCGCTGTACCCCGGCGGCGGGGCCGCGCCGGTCATCGAGCCCTACCGGCTTGCCACCCGCGGCTTCAAGGAGCTGGCCGGGATATCGCACCTCGGCCCCGCGCTCGCCACCCTTGCCAGGCTGCGCGAGCTGGCCAGCGATGGCAGCGGGGACGACGACGGCTGGCGGCCCGACGCGGCCCGCCTCCTCGACGCCACCAAGGCGGCCCGCGCGGCCAGCTCGGCGGCCCTCTGGCGTGACCAGGTCGCGGTCCGCGCGTTCGCGGGCCGCGAGGAGCGCATCGCCGCGATGGTCGACTACTCGTGCCTGCTGACCGAACGGTTTCTCCAGCGGGCCCTGGACGACCCGGCCTACCTCACCATGACCGCCGTCCGCCGCGACCACCTCGCGGGCCCGGCCAGGCACGGCGACCTCCCGGTCCCGTTCAACAAGGTCATGATCGCGACGTTCTACCTGAGCGGCATGGACATCGCGCACCGGCTCATCACCTGGCTCGACGCGGTCGGCATCGACTGGACACGGGCGATGGTGATCTTCGCGGGCCAGTCCGGGCGGCCGACCGCCGGCGTCACCCAGGAGTCGCACAGCGTCGCCGGCGTCGTCCGCGCGGTCTCCCGGGGCCGGCTGGCCCCCGAGCGGGTGTTCATGGCGCCGCACGCCCCCGTCTTCCCGCCCTACGACCCGGCGGCAGCAGGCGCATCCCGTGCCAGGGACCTGGAACCGGGCTACCGCCGGCTGTGGGCCGCGCTGCGCGCCACGTCCGACCTGGCCGGCGGCATGTTCGAGGGCTACCCGCGCTTCGCCGCGCTTTCCACGGAGCGGGTAACCATCGGCCCAGGTACGGCCAGCGTCCACGCCAAGCCGGCCCTGAAGGGCCCCGACGACTGGCTCGCCCTGGTCACGCGGCTGCGCGTGGTGATGGAGGACCCCACGCAGCTGCTGTCCGGCGCCGTCACCGACTACGCGAGCAGCGAGCTCGTCGCGCACGCCAACGACCCGTCCGCCGTCACCGTCCCCGGGCTCGACGGCGAACCGTACCCACACATCACCCAGTAAGGCAGCGCACCCAGTAAGAACACTCAGTAAGAAGGCAGTCTCATGAACAGACAAAGGCGTCACCGGCTCCCCGTCCTCGCCGCCGGCGCGGCGCTCGCCGCCACCGCCGTGGCGGCCTGCAGCTCGGCCACCACCGGATCAGCAGCCGGATCAGCGGCCGGATCGGCCTCGTCGAGCCCCATCACCATCGGCATGTCGCTGCCCATGACCGGCCCGGTCGCCGACGTCTCCAAGTCCGGCTACCAGGGCTACGAGCTGTGGGCCAGCCAGGTCAATGCCGCGGGCGGCCTGCTCGGCCGCCAGGTCAAGCTCGACATGCTCGACGACGGCTTCGACCCCAACCAGACCGCCGCCGACTACACCAGGCTGATCAGCCAGGATCACGTCAACCTGCTGCTCGGCACCTTCTCAAGCCTGCTCAACGCGCCCGCCTCGGCGATCGCCGCGCGGCAGGGCATGCTGTACGTGGAGCCGTCGGGCGGCGCCGACACGCTGTTCACCCGCGGCTTCACCGACCTCTTCTTCGCGCAGCCTGGCACCAC
>JAWWPV010000860.1:0-10152 GCA_033854775.1 Trebonia sp. | reverse complement strand
CCGCGGCGGCCGGGGCCGTGGCCGCGGACGCCACGCGCCTGCCGTTCCCCGACGGCGCGTTCGACGCGATCATCGCCGCGGAGATCCTCGAGCACCTCCCGGACGATGCCGCCGCCATGGCGGAGATCGCCCGCGTGCTGCGCCCGGGCGGCACCGTGGCGGTCACGGTGCCCGCATGGCTGCCGGAACGGATCTGCTGGGCGCTGTCAAGCGAGTACCACGAGGTCCCCGGCGGCCACGTGCGGATCTTCACCCGCGCCGAGCTCACCGCCAAGCTGACCGCGGCCGGCCTGACGCCCACCGGCGGCCACCACGCGCACGGCCTGCACTCGGCCTACTGGTGGCTCAAGTGCGCGGTCGGCGTCCACGACGACACGCACCCCGCCGTGCAGGCTTACCACCGGCTGCTCGTCTGGGACATCATGCGCAAGCCCGCCCTCACCCGGCTGTCGGAAGCCGCGCTCAACCCCCTCATCGGCAAGAGCCTCGTCATCTACGCGCGAAAGAGCAAAACCACAAGGCCAATCACTCCGAACGGGATCGCGATCCACGCGACTGCGCACCGTTCCTCTCAGGCCAACGGCGAAGCGGAAGGGCAGGACTCCCGCAGCACCCGAGGGATCGTTCCCCGGAGGAGCAGCGATGCAGTCGGCTAAGCGCCGCCCCGGCAGCCCGAAGCCGCCTGCCGACATCCTGCAGACCGCCCGCTCGATCGCCGCCACGCAGCGTTCCGACGGCGCGGTCCCCTGGCCCGACGGTCACGTGGACCCGTGGGATCACGTGGAATGCGCGATGGCGCTGAGCGCCTGCGGCCTCGCGGTCCCGGCCAGGCTCGCCTATAAGTGGCTGCGTGACACCCAGCGCCCGGACGGCTCATGGCCGCGGGCGACCGGCGGGCCGGACGCGCGGGGCCACGAGACGGTCACCGACCACGCGGCGGAAAGCCACCATGCCGCGTACGTCGCGGTCGGGGCCTGGCATGAGTACCTGGTCAGTGGCGACCGTCGCTTCGCCGACCGGATGTGGCCAACGGTCCGGGCGGCGATCGACTGGGTACTCGGCCTGCAGGTGCCGCGCGGTGAGGTGGCCTGGGAGCGGGACGCGGCCGGCGCGAGCGGCGAATTCGCCCTGCTGTCCGGGTGCGCGTCCATCTTGCAGGGCCTGCGCTGCGCGATCTCGCTGGCCGAACTGGCCGACGATCCCCGGCCGGACTGGGAACTGTCCGTGGGCCAGCTCGGCCACGTGATCGGCTGTCATCCGGAGGCGTTCGCCGACAAGAGCCAGTTCGCGATGGACTGGTACTACCCGGTGCTCGGTGGCGCGCTGCGCGGTGCCGCCGCCGCCGAGCGGATCGCCCGCGGCTGGGACGCGTTCGTCGTGCCCGGCCTCGGCGTCCGCTGCGTAAGCGATCAGCCGTGGGTGACGGTCGCGGAGACCTGCGAGCTTGTGCTCGCCCTCGATGCCTGCGGCCAGCGGGAGCGGGCGCATGAGGTGTTCGCGACGACCGGCAGGCTGCGGCACGACGACGGCTCCTACTGGACCGGCTGGCAGTACGCCAACGAGAACCACTTTCCCGCCGAGCGGTCCAGCTGGACCTCCGCCGCCGTCGTCCTCGCCGCCGACGCCCTGGCCGGCTTTAGCGCGGGCGCGGCCATCTTCCGCGCCGCCGGAGTCTCGGCCGACTTCCGCTCACCGGCTGACCCCGCCGCCTGCGGCTGCGAGATCACCGCGGCGGACGCGCTCACCGGCCACGGCTAGCACGGCGGCTCGCGGGCCCAGCTCCGGCAGCAGATGTGGGATACAAAGGGCCCCCCGGGGGGCCCTTTGTATCCCACATAATCCCTACGGCCCCCGCCCAGCCGCCCTAGGCGGCGTGGCGGCGGCTTACCGAGGAGCCGGCAGGGCCTGAACGCACAGTGACCTGAGCGACAACAGGTAAATTCCGTACAGGATGCGCGAGCTTTATCTACACGACGCGCGAAGTCTTCGCGGCGCGCAGAATTTACTCGTTAATCGCCACCCCGCAGAACGGGCAGCAGGCACTTTTCGTCACACGGCTACCTGAGGTACCGGCCGTCCTGTCGTGCTGGGCGGGGACGACAGCGTCGGCGGATAAGCCGATGCCGGAGGCGGTGCGTTCCAGTATGCGGAGAGAGCCCTCGTGGCGGACCTCCGCGAAGGCGCCAGAGGCCAGGGCGCGCTGGTAGATCTTGAACGGGGCCTGCCCGCCGTCGGCCGGGTCGGGGAACACGTCGTGGATGGCCAAGACGCCGCCGAGCGCCACCCACGGGGCCCAGCCCTCGTAGTCCCAGTTGGCGGCGGCATCGGTGTGCCCGCCGTCGATGAACAGCATGCCGAGCGGCGTCCGCCACAGCCTGGCCACGTCCGCGGACTTGCCCACGATCGCGACCACGTCGTCCTCGACCCCCGCCGCCGCCAGCGTGGCCCGCAGCCGCGGCAGTGTGTCGATCCGGCCGGCCACGGGGTCGACCATGGCGGGGTCGTGGTACTCCCAGCCGGACTGGTGCTCCTCCGAGCCCCGGTGGTGATCCACGGTCACGACCTGCTGCCTGATGCCGAGCTTGCGTGCGCCGCGCACCCCCGCGGCCAGGTAGATCGCCGACTTTCCGCAGTAGCTGCCCACCTCGAGCACCGGTCCGGCCGCGGCGTACTCCTCCGCCGTCTCGCACAGGGCAAGTCCCTCGGCCTCGGGCATGAACCCGGTCGCGGTCTCCGCCGCCCGCTTTAGCTCAGCATCCATCCAGGCACGATAGCGCGTGACGACGCAGGCGAGGGTGACGAGCACGACCGTGAGCACAGCCATGACCTGGCTCACCCGGCTAGCGTCCGGATCGGCCAGTCCGGCGAACCAGTCGAACCGGCCCAAGGTGATGTCGCTGGCGTGGTGGGTCAAAGGCAAGCGACTGGGGAGCCGCTGAGTATTGCGCGGCGGGGTGTTACTGACTAGTAATGAAGAAGCGGCGGCGCGGGCCGCCGCACGGGAACCTTTTCATCCTGCCCTTCCGACCTGATAATCCGACAAATCGCTACTGTCAGGATGAAAAGGGCCCCTCAAGGAGGCGCGCGTGAGCACCTACGACATGTACACATCGCCGGTCGCCGCGGAAACCTGGGACGTACCGGCGACTGGAGCCGCCCGGTTTTCCTGGGAGTACGACTCGGGGCGGCAGCAACTGCTCGACCTGTACCAGCGCGGCAAGGACAAGCAGTGGGACGCGACCAAGCGAATCGACTGGGAACAGCCGGTCAATCCGCTGCGGGTCATGGAAACCGGCGAGGAGATCGTGCCGATCTACGGGTCGCGCCAGTGGGAAAAACTGAATCAGGCGGAGCGGGACGAGCTGAGCCATCATCTGTCGTCGTGGCTGTTCAGCCAGTTCCTGCACGGCGAGCAGGGCGCGCTTACGGTGGCGGCTCGGATCGTGGAATCGGTGCCGGACATGGACTCCAAGTTCTACGCCGCCACTCAGGTCATGGACGAGGCGCGGCACGTCGAGCTGTTCAACCGGTTCATCAAGGAGAAGGTCGGCCTGTTCTACCCGGTGAACGACCACCTGGCGAAGCTGCTCGCCGACGCGCTGTCCGACTCCCGCTGGGACCTGCCCTACCTCGGCATGCAGGTGCTGATCGAGGGGCTGGCGCTGGCCGCCTTCGGCGTGCACCGGGACATCACCGGCAACCCGCTGGTCAAGCAGCTGCTCGCGTACGTAATGCAGGACGAGGCGCGGCACGTGGCGTTCGGCCGGCTGGCGCTGCGCGACTATTACGCGGAGCTCACCTCGGCGGAGCGCGCCGAGCGGGAGGAGTTCGTGGTCGAAGGCTGCTACCTGATGCGCGACCGGTTCGTCGCGCGCGAGGTATACGAGCGCCTTGACTTCGACGTGGCGGAGTGCGTGGAGTTTGCCGACCGCTCCCCCACGCAGCTGGCGTTCCGCCAGTTCCTGTTCAGCCGCATCGTGCCCTGCGTGAGGGACATCGGCCTGTGGGGGCCGAAGGTCCAGCGGGCCTACGTGGACCTCGGCGTGATCGACGCGGCCAACGGCAACCTCGACGCGCTCATGCGCGACGATGAGGACACCGCGGACCGGCTGGAGCGCGAGCATGCCGCCGAGTTCGCCGCGCGCAGCCATGAGGTCGATGCCGCGATCGCGTCCGGCGCCGCCTAGGCGCTCTTTTCGCTACAAGCGGTTGAGCACGGCCAGGGAGACCCGGGCCGAGGGACGGGCGACCAGTTCGGACAGGGAGGCCTCGCTGCGGCACATCTTCACGAAGGCGCTCCAGCCCTTCGGGGTGTTCAGGCCCCGGTGGAAGGTGCCGGCGTGCCGGGTGAACGCCGTCAGGAGGGTCCGTCCCGCGCGCATATCCGGCACCAGCCTGGCGTTGACCGCGGCGACGTAGCCGTCAAGGTCACCCTTGGCGGCGTACTCGCCGGCCAGGGCACCGGAGCGGAGGGCGAAGCTGATGCCCTCGCGAGTCCACGGGTCGAGCAGGCCCGCGGCGTCGCCTGCCACGATCACCCGGCCCTGGCGCAGCGGTGAGCTGTCCGAGCGGCAGCGGGTGAGGTGGCCGGAGTCCTGGACCGCCTCGTAGCCGGCCAGGCCGAGCCGGTCGACGAACTCGCGCAGGTACGCCTTCGTGGCCTCCCCCTGGCCCCTGGCGGCGATGACGCCGACCGTGAGGCGGTCGCCCTTCGGGAAGACCCAGCCGTACGAGGCGGGGATCTTGCCCCAGTCGAGCAGTACCCGGCCCGCCCATTGCCCCGCGACCTTGTCCGGCACGGCGATTTCCAGCTCAAGGCCGAGGTCCACCTGGTCGAACTCCGCGCCGACGTGCCTGGCCGTGACGCCGGAAGAGCCGTCGGCGCCGATGATCACCTTCGCGGTGACCTGTGTACCGTCCGCGAGCCGGGCCGTCGCGTGCCCGTCCCCCTGGTCGATCGCGCGGACCTGGACCCGCTGCCTGAGCCGCGCCCCGTTGTCCTCGGCCCGCTTCAGCAGCGCCGCGTCGAACTCATCGCGCACCACCATCGCGAGCAGCGGCTCGGCGTGCGAGCGGGTGAACTCCTGCCCGCCGCGCAGCGTGACCGTGGCGCGGCGGATATCGTCGCGCGCGGGGACGTCGATCAGGGCGCCCGCGGCGGCGCGGGACGCGCCGATCAGGCCGCCGCCGCAGGTCTTGTACCGCGGGTGCTCGGCCCGCTCAAGCACGATCGTCCGCGCTCCCGCCGCGGCCGCGGCACTCGCGGCGGCCAGCCCGGCCGGTCCCGCCCCGACGACGGCGACATCCCACACATCACGTTCCTGCACACCAAGCAGCTTAGGCGACCGCCACGGGCCGAGCCGGCCCGCCGGACTCGCACCGTAGTTGACTTCAGCTTTCTGCTTTTTTCAGCGACTGAGCACCGAGAGCCTGCTCAGCGCCTCCTTGAGCACCTCGGGGCGCTTGCAGAACGCGAAGCGGACCAGGGTACGGCCCTCCTCTGGGTGGTCGTCATAGAAGACGGCGCTCGGGATCGCGACCACGCCGGCGCGGTCGGGCAGGCCGCGGCAGAACTCCATCGCGTCCTGCTCGCCGAGCGGCGAGATATCCGTGGTGATGAAGTAGGTGCCATCGGGCTGGTAGACGCCGAAGCCGATCTCCCGCAGGCCCGCGGCCATGAGGTCGCGCTTGGCCTTGAGGTCGGCGGCCATGTCCGTGTAGTAGCTGTCGGGGAGGTCGAGTGCCCCGGCGATGGCGTACTGGAAGGGGCCGCTGCTCACGAAGGTGAGGAACTGCTTGGTCGTACGGACGGCGCTGATGAGATCCGGGGTCGCGGTGGCCCAGCCGACCTTCCACCCGGTGAACGAGAACGTCTTGCCGGCCGAGCCGACCGAGACGACGCGGCCGCGCATGCCGTCCATGGTGGCGAGCGGAATGTGCTCTCGGTCGAACGTGAGGTGCTCGTAGGCCTCGTCCGTGATCACGAGGAGGTCGTGGTCGATGGCGATCCGCGCGATCTCCTCGGTCTCCGGCCGCGTGAGGACCATGCCCGTGGGGTTGTGCGGGCTGTTGAGCATGAGCAGCCTGGTCTTGCTGGTGATCAGTGATTCCAGCTTGGCCAGGTCGGGGCGGAAGTCGGGGGCCTTCAGGGTGAGCGGCACGCGCGTCCCGCCGGCCATCGCGATGTTGGCGACGTAGGAGTCGTAGTACGGCTCGAACGCGATCACCTCGTCGCCGGGTTCGAGGAGGGCGAGGAGGGCGGCGGCGATGGCCTCCGTGGCGCCGGCGGTGATCAGCACCTCGGTGTCCTGGTCGTAGCGCAGGCCGTAGAACCGCTGCTGGTGGCGCGCGACGGCGTCCCTGAGCTCGGGGATGCCGGTGGCGGGCGGGTACTGGTTGCCCTTGCCCGCCATGATCGCGTCGGCGGCGGCCCTGGCGACGCCCGGCGGGCCGTCGACGTCGGGGAACCCCTGGCCGAGGTTGACCGAGTTGGTGGCGATGGCGCGGGCAGACATCACACCGAAGACGGAGTTGCCGAGACCGTCGAGACGGCGGTTGAGCAGCGGTCGGGTCACGACACCACAGTAGGACCATCGAGGCGGGCGCGGTTATCGTGGCGGCATGCGTATCGCTTTGTGCCAGCTTCCTGTCAGCGCGGACCCCGGCGTCAACCTGCGGCGAGCGCGTGACGCGCTCGCCGAGGCCGCGGCCGGCGGTGCGGACCTCGCGGTCCTTCCCGAGGCGACGATGGTCCGTTTCGGTGCTGACCTGCGGGCGGCGGCGGAGCCGCTCGACGGGCCGTTCTGCTCGGGCCTCGCCGAAGCGGCCAAGGAGACGGGGGTCGCCCTGGTGGCCGGCGTGTTCGAGCCGGCACCCGACGGGCGGGTCTACAACACCGCCGTCGTGCTCGACGGCGGCGGCACGCTCGTCGCCTCGTACCGGAAGCTGCACCTGTTCGATGCCTTCACGCAGCGCGAGTCCGACCTGGTCGCACCGGGGTCTTCCGTCGTCGTGGCCACGCTGGCCGGCGTGCGCGTCGGGGTACAGATCTGCTATGACATCCGGTTCCCCGAGCTGACGCGCGCCCTCGCGGTCGGCGGTGCCTCGCTGGTGACCGTGAGCGCCGCGTGGCAGGCGGGACTGTTCAAGGAGGAGCACTGGGTCACGCTGCTGCGCGCCCGGGCGATCGAGAACACCGTATGGATCGCCGCCGTCGGGCAGGTGCCCGACCCAGACGAGAAGCCGACCCGTGCGCCGACCGGGGTGGGGCGGTCCATGCTGATCGACCCCCTCGGCGTGGTGCGTGCGGACCTGGGGCCGGCACCGGGGGTGATGGTGATAAATGCGGATATGTCGCTCGTGGAAACGGTCCGCAGGACGCTGCCGTCGCTCGCCAACCGGCGCGCGGACGTCTTCGGCTAGCCGTCAGGCGTCGCGGGCGACCTGGAACGGGCCGAACGACTGGGCGGTGGCCATCAGCTCGATCGTGTTCACGTTGACGTGCGGTGGCATCGAGGCCGCCCAGTGGATCGACTCGGCGATGTCGCCGGCGGTCATCGGCTGCATGCCCGCGTAGACGTTATCCGCCTTGCCCTGGTCGCCGGCGAACCTGACCAGGGAGAACTCCGTGTCCGCCATCCCCGGCTCGACGCACGTGACCCGGACTCCGGTGCCGTGCAGGTCGCTGCGCAGGTTCAGGCTGAACTGGTGGACGAACGCCTTCGTGCCGCCGTACACGTTCCCGCCCGGGTACGGGTAGGTGCCCGCCACCGAGCCGAGGCTGATCACGTGGCCGCGCCCGCGCGCGACCATGCCCGGCAGTATCGCGCGGGTGCAGTAGACCAGCCCTTTGCAGTTCGTATCGATCATCCGGTCCCAGTCGTCAAGATCGGCGTCCTGGGCCGGTTTCAGGCCAAGCGCGAGACCCGCGTTGTTCACGAGCACGTCAATGGCCTCGAACTCCGCGGGCAGGGCCGCGACGGCGGCGGCGACGGCGGGCCGGTCCCTGACGTCGAGCGCCAGGGGGAGGATACGCGGTCCGAACTCGGCCGCGAGGGCCTCGACGCGGTCAAGACGGCGGGCGGCCGCGACGACGCGCGCACCGTCGGCGGCGAACCTGCGGGCCACCGCGGCACCAAACCCGCTGCTCGCGCCGGTAACGAAGACTGTGTTCACCATGACTTCCCAATCGTAAAGGCACTACCTCGGCCACGCCGCGGTGGGCATCCTAACGGATCGGTGACTGCCAGAGCGTTGGCTGCTGCGCGCCGGGCGTGCCGGAGGCGGCCAGTTCGGCGGTGAACCCGACGCCCGTCAGGGTGACGCCGTCGGCGGCGATCGCCGTGATCGCGTTTTCCGCGGTGGTGCCGGCCAGGCCGGTGCCCTGCGGGGTCGCCGCCGCCCACCCGGTGCCGTCGGTGACGGTGGTGCCTGACGGCAGCGTCCAGATCACGACCTCGGGCCCGGCCTTGGTGACGTAGGTGCCGACCGCGGTGAATCCGCCTCCCGCGGAGGTCAGCGCGGTGACCGTGGTGCCGGTTCCCGGTCCGATGTCCGGCACAGGAAGCTGGACCCGGGTCCACGTCGTGCCGGCGTCGGCCGAGACCTCGGCGAACGGGCTGCTGGCTCCGGTCGCGGAGAATTCCGTGCCCGCCGCCACCACGGCACTGCCGTTCGCCGCCACGTAGTCGAGTGCCGCCCGTGTCGCGCCGGCCGGCGGCGGGACCGGAACCTGCTGCCATGTGCGGCCGGCGGCCGACAGCCAGGCGGCGGGGCTCGTTTCCGTCGCCCCAACGGCCACGAATCCGCGGGCCGTCGCGGTCACCGCGTTCATCGTCTGGCCGCCGCCGGCGCCCGGCCGGCCTTGCGCGGTGACCGTGGCGGGGCGCCACCCGGTCAGGCCGGTCGCGTACCAGGCGGCGGCGCCGGAGTCCGCGGCCGGCTGGTGACCGACGATCACGTACCCGGCGGGGCCCGCCGCGACCGCCGCCGCGACCGCGTGCCCTGTGATACCGCCGGTCACGGTCCAGTTGCGCGCGTCGGGCGAGGAGGCCACGAGCGGCCCGCTTCTTCCCGTGAGCGTGGTGCCGACGGCCAGCCAGCCCGCCGTGCCGTGCGCGACCCCGGCGAGCTGACCGGTGCCGGCCTTGGTCAGGGCCGTCGGCCCGGCAAGCGTCGCACGGGTCCAGGTGGCACCGCCGTCGGAAGAGGCCCAGAGCGCCGGGCCGCCGTTCGCGCCGCCCGCCGCCACCTCGGTGGCGGCGGACGCGCCGATCGCGGTGAGGATCACCCGCGATGTCCCCGCGGTGCCGGTGAAGCTCGCCCCGGCCAGCCGGGCGGGCGGGAACCCGGCGGCAAGCGCCGACGGTGCCGACCCGCCGCTGCCTCCCCCGCCGGAGACCACGACGACGGCGATGCCGACGACGACGGCGGCCAGGATCGGCACCGCGAGGCCCATCAGCCAGTTCCGCGTGCGCATGACTGAGAGCACGCCGCTGCTCGCGGTACGCACGGGCGCCCTGGGTGCCTGCTCCGGCTGCGGACGCTGGAGCTGGCGTAGCGGGTCATGCCCGAATGGGTGCCGTGGGCCGCTCGCATGACGCGGGCCACGCGGCACCTCGAACTCGTAGCCTGGAACCTCGCCTCTGTCCATTCACTCCGAGCGTAGCGCTCTCTCCCGCGAAAGGCGGCGAAACGCGGTGGTCGGCGACCTGTGCGGGCAGGGTTCCCCAGGGGCGCGGGAAGCGTGACTCACGCCACACGGACCCCTGGCGCCATGGGGGCACCATCCACCCCCCCGTCCACGCAACCGGGCGGTAACCTAGAAACCGGGAGTCAGTAATCACATCTATTCTTTCGGAAGAAGGCGATGTCCGCCGTGTCTTCTGAGTCGCCGCTCGCTGCCGCAGATCTCAGCGCGCCCTCAGCACACTCTTCGTCACAGACTCAGCCTGCTGAGTCGGCAGATCCCGGCGCCGCGCCGGCCAGCGCCGACTTCGGCGCCAACGAATGGCTGGTCGACGAGCTGTACGAGCGTTACCTCAACGATCCTGGCTCGGTCGACACGGCGTGGTGGTCGGACTTCGCCGACTCCCGGCCGGTCCGTGGCGAGAACGGCACAGGGCCGCAGCCGGTGCTCACGGAGGCCCCCGC
>JAWWPV010000859.1:0-3226 GCA_033854775.1 Trebonia sp. | reverse complement strand
CAAATTGCTATCGGTAGGTGCGGTCGGGCCTGCCGCCGGGAGCTGCGCGCTAAACGCGGGCCAGGACGGCGCCGGCGCGGTCGAGCGTGTGGCGCAGGTTGTTGCCGCCGACCAGTTCCCGCGCCTCGTCAAGAGACAGCCAGCGCAGCGGCGAGTGCTCGTCCTCCGGTACGATCGCGCCCGGATTCGCGGTGGCGAGGAAGTACCGCAGGTCGGCGTGCTCATGCTCGGGCTCGGTCGCGGAAGGGCGCACGTGGCAGGCCACCGCGTGCCGCAGCGACGCGTCCGGCCACGGGACCAGGTCGGTGAGGCCGGTCTCTTCCTCCGCCTCGCGCAGCGCGATCCGCAACGGGTCGCTCTCCCCCGGGTCGCCGTGCCCGCCGACCTGGAGCCAGAGCTCGTGCTTCACGTGCCAGCGCAGCAGCACCTGGCGGCTCTCCGGGTGCATTACGAGCGCGGAGGCGGTGAAGTGCAGCGGCAGCGACCGTGACCACGGGTTCGGCACGCTGGCGGCCAGGCGGGTCATCCGCTCGAGGTCCGCGGCCTCGGTCTCCCCCGCCGCCTGGTATCCGGTTAGCAGCCCGCTGCGCACCCGACCATGGTGCCACACAGTGCTGCCGGCGCGCGCTTCGACTCGCGCCCGGTGTTTCCTGCAGCCACCGGTAGCACACTGGTGGTGTCACAGAAATCACTTCACTCTCAGTAACATCATTGGCCTCACTCGCCAAAGAAATCGAAAGCCGTATAACGGAGACCGGTTATTTTCGCAAATAGTTTCCATTGGCGTCGCACGCGTGTTCTAATAGGGAACATGAGTATGGACCGCGTGGCGACGATCAGCCTGGTGACCGCGGCGCACTTCCCCGCGCCGCGGCAACCGGGCGCCGCGCGCGGGCGCTAACTCCGGCGGCGCCTCCGGCCAGAACCGGACCGCCAGCCCAGCACAGACATCCGGCGAGGGGTGCCCATGACGCACGACTTCGAATATATAAGCTATAACGATGCCGACAGGATCGCCATCTTGGAAAACAGGGCCGCCGAGCTTGAGCGGCGACTGCTCGCTGCGCTGCCTCCGGACGGGCGTCCGGGACGGGGGAACGTGGCCACGCCCCGTGCTGCCGGGGCCGGCGACCCGGCCGGAGACGTTCCCGGCCAAGGGCCCGCCACCGTTCGCTATGCCTATGAGATACCGGCCTACGGTGGTGACGCCACCGACGACCGGCTGGGCGGTGACCCTGACGTCGAGCCGGGTGACGGGGGCGCCGACCCCGCGGCGCCGGACGGGCGGACCGAAGCGCTGATCAACCACGGGCGGTCGCGCGCCAGGCCGGCGCGGTCTCGCCGGATCCTCGCGCACTGGCGGATCATCGCGGTGGGCGCTGTCGCGCTGCTCGCCGGGGTCATCGCGGCCCTGGTCGCGTTCGGCGGCGGCGGTGCCAGCTGGCCCGCCAGCGTGGCCACGGTCCAGACGCAGGTCAAGCAGGCCTGCGAGAACCCCGACGTGGCGGCCGAGCCAAGCGGGCTCAACTTCGGCTGCGGCAAGGACACCCAGTCGGTGCTGTGGGTCTTCTCGCTGCTGACCAGCGGCGACAACCCCGGCTTCGTCGACCAGTCGACCGGCCGCAAGGGCCTTGAGCCGATCCAGCCGGCCCAGGGCGGTGACATCGCCTGGTCGCTCAACCTGCACCACCCGTACAACCCGGCGAACCCGCTCGACAGCCTCCAGGTCGCGGCGCGGGCCATCAACAACATCATCAGCGGCGCGACGCTGACGTCGACGAGCGGCGGCGCGCTCGTCGAGCCCGGTCTCGAGAGCAAGGCAGCCAACTGCCAGCGCTACACCGGCTCGCCGGTGCTCGTTACCCGGGCCGGGTACCCTGCCCGCTGCGCCGCTCCGCTCAGCGGCGCCGGCGGCGAGGCGGCACTGGTGAGCGACGTCTTCGAGCAGTGGATGGGCGGCACGCCGTCGCAGATCGCGCAGCAGGCCGGCGTGCTGTTCCAGAACGCCGGCAACCCGGGCGACCCGCGGGTCCAGGCGATCCTGAGCAGCCTGCCCGCCTCCGGCGGGTAGCCGGGGCGCCGCCGCGAACCGGTGACCACCGCGGGAAGGCAGGCGACCGCGCGGGCAAACCGGGACAACCGCTTCATACTGCACGCCGCGAAAAGGACTGTAACGGTCGAAGGGGGGAAGTGTAGCCGTGCGTTCCGCCAGGAAGCCATGGTGGCAGCAGGCAACGGCGCTTGTGACCGTGAGCACTGGCGGCGTGATAACCGGGCTCAACTTCGTCCCAGGGGCGGCCACGACGATGACCTCGCCGACCAGCGTGCCACTGCACCTGCTCGCCCTGGAGCAGGCGGCACAGCCTGGCACGTTCACCGACCTCGCGGTCGGCGGCGACAGCGCGGCCCGGGTGACGAGCGACGCCGAGCTGCGGGCGGCCATCGTGAACGTGGCCGGGTACTACCTGCGGCTGGCCAAGACGCGGACGCCGGCCCAGATGGAGGCGCTGATCTGGGACAACACCAGCAGCGACGGCGCCGACCACGGGGCGTCCTGCGCGGCGTTCGCCAGCCTCACGCTTGAGCTTGCCGCGCAGGCCGTCGGCCAGCAGAGCTGGGTCACGGGCGGCGAGACCTACCCGTGGCCGATGCCCGAGTGGGCCGACGTGCGGGTGGACACCAACCCGGCGTCGCCCGGCATCACGTCCGTGGTGGCGGACGCGCAGGCGCACGGGCGCTGGCATCCGCTCGGCGACGGGTACCAGCCCCAGCCGGGCGACTGGGCCATGTACGACGGCCACGTCGAGGTCGTGACCAGCTACGCCGGCGGGGTGCTCGACACGATCGGCGCCGACTCGTTGCCCGGCCTCACCGTGAACGCGCACTCGTCCGGCGCCCCGCTCGCCGACCAGGGCGTGGCCGGCTTCGTCGACAACGGCAACAGCAAGCAGGCGCCCGTCGCCGCCGGTTCTGTCGCCGCCGGTTCTGCCACCGCGAAGCCCGCGCCGGCGGCGGCCGCGCCGAAGGCGGCGCCGTCCCGTCACAGCGCGACCGGGGCGGCCGCCGCGATCCCTGGTGTCCTCGCCACCGGGGACCTGCTTGGCCGGCCCCCCGCGGGAGCGGGGTCCAGGTCAGGTCAGGGAGGTGCGTCCACCCGCCCCGACTCCGCTCCGAGCATCCCGGGGCTCGCCGGGGCCGCCGCGCACGCGGGGACAGGCGCGGCAGC
>JAWWPV010000858.1:0-4688 GCA_033854775.1 Trebonia sp. | reverse complement strand
CTCAGCCAGCAGCACCTGGACCGCCTCGACGCACTCAGCCGTCCCGCGCTCGGGTTCCCCGCCGACGTCATGCGCGAGGCCTCCGTCGTCGCCGGGGTCTACGGCGCCCAGCTCCCCGACATCGACGACCCCCGCGCCCAGGCCGTGCGCCGCACCACAACCAGCACCTAGTGATGGAGGTATACCTCGTGGCTAAGATGACGGTAGCTGTCCGACGGCGCCCCCGATCTCGCGCATGGTTTCGAGGAGCCAGACGCCAGGCCGGTCATCGAGTGGGTGACGCCTGACAGAGCGCCGATCTCTGCGGCCGGAGCAGCCATTCCGCCGGCCACGCCAGCTAGGAGCAGCCCCGACACCCCCGGTGACGGCGCCGTAGAGCCCGAGCGCGCGATTACGCTCGGCGCCTTCCGTGAAGGTCACGGCGAGGATCGAGGGTTCCGGTCCGCGTGCTGCCGGGGCAGGCGCCGCCACCCTGCGTGGTGGCAAGGCGCGCAGGGTGGCGACCGGTAACCCTGGGGAGGGGCTCGCCTGCCTACGTCGACGCTGCGGTAGCTAGGCGCCTCGGACGATCTCGTAGGTGAGGAACGCGAGGCCGTTACCGACGGTCCGGCTGCCGACCAGGCGGATCGGCTTCTTGTCGCTGGTCTTACCGAAGAGGCGTTCGCCGGCCCCGAGCACGACAGGGAAGACGAACAGCCGCAGCTCATCCACGAGGTCGTGCTCGATCAGCTCGCGCCCGAGCTGATAGCTGGCGTAGACGACGATGTCGCCGTCCAGCTCCTGCTTCAGCCTCGTGACCTCCTCGACCACGTCGCCCTTCAGGACAGTCACGTTGGTCCACTTGGGGTCTTCGAGGGTGGCGGACACGACGTACTTGGGCAGGCTGTTCAGCCGGCCCGCCCACTCGCCAGGCCGGGATGCCCACCGCGACCCGAACCACTCGTCGCTGCGCCGGCCAAGCAGCAGGGCCTCGGTGCGCAGCGCCTCGTCGTACTCGACCTTGCCCCACTCTTCGAGGTCCTTGCCTCCATCCTGGACGAACCAGCCGCCAAGCCTGAAGCCCTCCCCGCCATCGGGGTCCTGGACCACTCCGTCGAGCGATACGTTCGTGCTGATCACGATCTTTCCCATGTCTGTTCTCCCTTTGCTGTGTTGTCAGATATCACCCGTTGTAGACACCGCGAGGTCGAGAAAGTGGCGCCCGCCAACCGCCCCGTTCGCCCCCCGGCCGGTGTCCATACGGGTGGTGCGACATGATGCGGGAAGAGGGTGACCCGAGGGTGGGGGAAGTGGCAGTCGACTTGATCTCAAGGGCGCGGGCCGGGGACGGCGACGCGTTCCGGGAGCTGACCGAGCCGCACCGGCGGGAGCTGCAGGTGCACTGCTACCGGATGCTCGGATCGTTCCAGGACGCCGAGGATGCCCTCCAAGACACCTTGCTGGCCGCCTGGCGGGGTCTCGAGGGGTTCGAGGAGCGGGCCTCGCTGCGCACCTGGCTCTACCGGATCGCCACCAACCGCTGCCTCAACGCGCGCCGGTCGGCCAGCCGGCGCCCGGCCAAGGAGTGGGACATCCCCAATGTCCAACCGCCCGAGCCGACCCGGCTCGGCGAGGTCGCCTGGCTCGAGCCGTTTCCCGACGCCCTGCTCGAGAGTGCCATCGACGTGCCGCTCGGCCCGGAGGCCCGCTACGAGAAGACCGAATCCATCTCCCTGGCCTTCGTGACCGCCCTTCAGGTCCTGCCGCCGCGCCAGCTCGCGGTGCTCATCTTGCGTGACGTGCTCGGATTCCACGCCAGCGAGGTGGCCGGCATGCTGGACTCGACCGTCGAGTCGGTCAAGAGCGCACTCAAGCGGGCGCACGCCAGCCTGCAGCGCCGATGGCCCACGACCGACGACCGCGAACCGCCGCCCGCCTCCGGCTCACCCGCCGAGGATGCGATCGTGGCGAAGTTCATCCGCGCATGGGAGTCCGCCGATCTCGGCGCGCTGGTGGCCCTGCTGACCGACGACGTCTTCATGTCCATGCCGCCGATGCCCTTCGAGTACGAGGGCCGGGACGTCGTGGCCGGCTTCTGCGCCTGCCTCTTCGGCGCGGGGCGCCGGACCGACCTCGTGCCGACGCGAGCCAACGGCCAGCCGGCGTTCGGGACCTACCTACGCGCCCCCGGTGGCATCAGCCACGGGACCGGACTCTACGTCCTGACCCTCTCTGGGACGAGGATCTGCGCCATGACCCGCTTCGAGAACAGCGTCCTCCCGTCGTTCGGCCTACCGCGATCCATGCGGGAACTCGATCACTTATGTTCACTCTTGATTCACAGGTCTCCCTAATGCCGGTTACCTCGCCTCGCGAGAGTCATCCGGGTGAGACGTACAAAGCTCTTCGTGGCCGGGCTCGTGCCTGTCGTGGCCGCGCTGACGGCACTGGCATCGGCGGCGACGGCGGCCACGGGGCAGCCCCAGCAGGCGGGCACCGTGTCCACGGGGATCCCGGGCTCGCCGATCAAGCACGTCATCGAGATCATGGTGGAGAACCACACGTTCGACAACTTGTTCGACAGCTTCCCCGGTGCCGACGGGGTCCCCGCGAACGCGTCATTCCTCAACCCCAGCGCGTACTACGACTCGGCGCCGAACGTGTTCCCCGTGCAGGCGACGCCCAACGAGGGCGACGTCCAGGGTGCGATCAACAACTCCCGGGTCGCCGAGCAGATGGCCATGGACTACGTGCCAGGCAAGGGCTACCAGATGGACCACTACACGACCTTCCCGCAGGACGGGATGTCGGCGATCACGGAGTTCGGCCCGTCGTTTGACCCGAACGAGCAGTACCTGGCGAGCAACTTCGAGCTGGCCGACCACAACTTCCAGCCGCAGATCGCCCCGACGCAGCCCAACGTGATGACCGCACTCAACGGCACGGCGCACGACTGGTACTACAACAACCTGGAGCCGGGCTCCACCCAGCCGTGGAACTCGATCTTCGACGAGCTGAGCGCGCATAACCGCTCGTGGAAGATCTACTACGGGCTGCCCACTTCGATACTCAGCGGCACGATCTGGGACCAGATCATCCCGTCCGGCGACACCGCCGACCTGACCAACGGCGACCAGTTCTTCACCGACCTCGCGGCCGGCGGCCTGCCCGACTTCTCCTTCGTCCGACCGGGCGTCGGCTACAGCACCGAGGCGCCCGAGGACATCGGCGAGGGCGACGCCTGGATCGGCCAGCTCGTGAACGCGGTTGCGCGCAGCAAGTACTGGGACTCGACCGCGATCTTCGTGACCTACGACGAGGGCGGCGGCTTCTGGGACCACGTGGCGCCGTCGTACGCCAGCGGCTACGGCACCAGGACCCCGATGATCATCATCAGCCCGTATGCCAGGAAAGGCGTGTTCCGCCAGCAGACGACCAACGTGTCGATCCTGAAGTTCATGCAGACACTGTGGGGCCTGCCACCGCTGACCCCGCTGAACGCGGAGCAGAACACCCTCATGTCCGCGTTCGACTTCGCCCAGGCGCCGCTCGCGCCGCCCGAGCCGCCGGCCGCCCCCGCGGACACGATCGCCTTCCACGGCAGCGGCGGCATCCTCACCGACATCGGCATGCCCGGGGTGAACAGCTCGCTCACGATCAACCTGGAGGCCGAGACCGGCGGCCTGTCCCTCGACTCCGCGGTCAACGGGCCGGTCACGCTGACGCTGACGCCGCCGCCCGGCGTCCCGGTCCCGTCGTCGTTCCCGGCGACCGAGACGCTCGTGAACGGCCAGGTGACCTTTTCCGTCAAGTTCCCCGCCTCCGGCTACTGGCGCATCAAGGCGCAAGGACCTAACGGCAGCCTCGGCTGGGTGACGGTGGACGTGAGCGTCAATCCCAACACAGCTCCGTAGCGATTCCGCATGACCAGCTAGTCGTTTCCGCCCGTTCGGCCACGCGGCGGTCCTGGCCGACGGGTGGCACCGAGCTGAAGCGGCTTCTCCATGTACACGCGGTGGTACCCGTCCGCGGTCCTGCGCTCTACCTCCCGGTAGCCGAGGTGCGTGTAGATCGCCTGGTTCTCGGTCATGACCACGTGGGTGTACAGCGTCAGGCGCGTCAGCTCGAGCTGCCTTGCCCTGCGTTCCGCGAAGTCCATCAGCGCGCGGCCGGCGCCGGTTCCCTGTGCCTCCGGCCTCACCGCGAGGTTCTCGACGAGCAGGCTGTCGCCCTTGGGGATGAGTGAGATCAGCCCGGCGACGGGCTCTCCCGTCACCCAGAGCGTGCCCGCCTCGACGGCCGGGGCATAGTCGCGCAGCATAGGGGCAGGCGGCCTGTCCATGCGGGCGAGGTACTTGTCGTAGGCCGCGGTGACGATCTCTCGGACAACAGGCAGGTCGGCCGCGCCCGCTTGCCTGATAGGCGGTCGCTCACTCACCCGAAGAGGTCGCTGGTTTTCTCTGCAGTGACGGCGCGGGTGATCCACTTCTTGAGCTGCTTCAGGTCGGTGCAGTTGGTAATGCGTTCGCGCTCCGCGTCGCTGACGTCCAGGCCACGGGTCTTAAGCACGAGCAGGATGGCATCGGCTTCGCCTTCCTTCCTGCCTTCGTTCCTGCCTTCCTTCTTGCCGCGGCCGAAGTGCTCCTTGGCGAAGGGGGTATAGACGGGCCAAGTGTCGGAAGTCATGAGCTGCTCCAGGATGCGTTGCA